>DAINAU010000164.1:0-9361 GCA_036733285.1 bacterium | reverse complement strand
TTTGGTGAACGCCCTCGTATGCAATTCGTATATTATCGAATCTTTTAAAGGAATATTTAATTGTTTATCTCCTTCCCAATTAAATTTTGAATCATCGACAACAATGCTTTTTACCTCTGAATCATAATTATTATTTTCATTAAAAGAAATATCTCCGTGTCTGCTCGTCAGTTCATATCCGAAAGAATCGTATTTGTTCCAATGATAATTGCCGCTCACAGCTTTACTGTAAGGGTCGATTATAAGTTTATTGACATTAAAACGGTGTCCTGATTTTAACGGCCAGTATGGACCGTCGACCGCGTATCCGTAATGCTGTCCGTGTTTTATTCCATAAACAAATATATGCCAAATATCTCCTGTTCTGTTTGTTTTTTCGTCAAACTTAATTACTTTTGAAGGAAGCGCGTCTTTGTAATCGTCGTATAATAAGAGATATACGTCTGTCGCGTGTCTTGAAAAAACCGCGAAATTACAGCCTGATTCGGTAAGCGAAGCCCCGAGTCTGTAAGGATTTCCTTTTTCAGTTTTTACAATGTCTTTCGGCGTTACGTTTTTTGAAACGTCAAAAACATTTTTTTGAATAGAATTTGATTCCATTTTTTTATCCTTAAATTTTTAAAATATATATTCGCCAATAAAATTCCGAAAAATCTTTCTATGCTATTTTCGGGTTTAAATTAACGTCAAATAATTGCCTTGACTTTCTCAAGGTTTTGAACAAAGACAACGCCAAAAATATTACGATAACATACAAAACTAATCCGGTTGCGGCGCGAAAATATTGAAACGATTCCGGAACAATATACGTTATCCCTTTAAAAAGCATCGGAAGCGCCGGTATTAAAACAAAGAATTTTCTATCAGATAAAATTTTATTTTCCAACCGGCTATAAGCGCTAACCGCATATATCTCCGATAATATTCCAAAAAAATTCCAGAACAATAATATCGTAAGGCATTTTACGCAAATATCTAAAATCAAATAAATAATATTAATCATAAAAAAAATATTCAAGTTTCCGGTTTGCGAATCGAATTTAAACGCAACCGAAGTTAAAAGACATATCCAAAAAAGAATTTTTGCAATTTTAATATTTTTGTCGGCGGAAACCGGTAAAGATTTTAATAATTTAACGGAATATAATAAAAAAAACGCTCCGATAAAATCGTTCAATAAATCGAACTTTACAATTTTATATTCAATAAGATTCGTTAAAGAAATTATTAAAAAACCATAGTAAAACAAAAGAATAGCCTTTTTATAATCTGAAAAATATTTATATTCTATAATTATACCGTTTGACATTTTATAATATTTTGAAAGGAGATTTCAATAGTTGATCGTCTAAATTGAAACAATGCGGACAATAAATCATACCCGATAATTTTTTATTTAAACATTTGGAACAATACATCAATTCTCCTTTTGGCCGTATTGAAAAATAAAAAACAAAGTATAATACAAGCAAAATGAAACTTTCAGCGATATCCTTTGTCCCAAAACCGAAAACTCCTTTCCAGCAAAATAACAAAGAAACAAAAAACCAGATGAATCCGTTTATTCCGCGGTTTTTGGAATCTTTATAGAAAAAAAACGCCGTTAAAAAATACAATAAAATTCTGACCGTCAAAAACATACTTTTTCAGATTTCATTTTTTTATCAAGCTGTTTAAAAATAATTTTTTCAACTTCCGACGCAGAAGGTTTGGCGACTATGGGAAGATTAGAAAATCTTGATTTCACGCCTTTAAGTTTTTTCTCATGATAATTGATTTTGAATTCGGAAAACTTCAAACCATGAGCGGTCGAGATAACAACGACTTTATGGTTCTTTTTGATGGTTTTATTTTTTACGAGCTTGAATAAAGCCGATAGCGCCACTCCAGTGTGAGGGCAATTATACAATCCGGTCAAATCGCCAATTGCGCATGCGTTCGAGAGTTCGTCTTCGCTCGCCTGCTCGACTATTCCGTTATATTTCTTTAAAATTTTAATCGCTTTTTCAACGCTTACCGGATTCCCGATTTGAATAGCGGAAGCTGCCGTGGGTTTAGCGGCGATTGAATCATATTTTTTAAAACGGTTCAGATAGCTCAAATACAAAGGATTCGCCTGTTTCGCTTGAGCGACCACTATTCTCGGCGTTTTATTTATCATACCTAATTCCATCATCAAATCAAAACCTTTTCCAAGCGCGCTTACGTTCCCGAGATTTCCGCCGGGTATGATAATAAAATCAGGAACCTCCCAGTTAAATTGCTGAAGTATTTCAACGCTTATTGTTTTTTGTCCTTCTACACGAAGCGAATTCATAGAATTGGCGAGATAAATATTATGTTTTGCCGTAATATCCTGAACTATTTTCATACATCCGTCAAAATCCGAGTCTATCGCCAAAGTTATAGCTCCGTTGGCGATTGGCTGTATAAGCTGGGCGTTCGAGATTTTGCCTCTCGGCAAAAAAACAATAGCGGGAATATCGGCGGCCGCGGCATACGCGGCAAGCGCCGCAGAAGTGTCTCCGGTCGAAGCGCAGGCTACGGCAAGAATCTTTTTTCCGTCGCTTATCATTTGATTCACTTGAGATATCAAAACTGTCATTCCCAAATCCTTGAAAGAACCGGTGTGTGTGTTTCCGCAAAGTTTAATCCATAAATCTTCGACTCCGATAATACCGCCGAGTTTTTTCGCCCAAAATAAATTGGTGTTTCCTTCATACATCGAAATAATATTTGCGTCGTCTATTTCCGGCAGAACAAACTCTTTTTTATTCCATACGCCGCTGCCGTAAGGCCAGATAGTTGTTCCCATTCTTTCATCGAATGTTTTTTTCCAATTTGCGCCGGTCTTTTTTTTCAAAGAATTTATATCTTGTTTGACTTCAAGCAAACTGCCGCATTTTCCGCATTTATAGACGATTTCGTCCAAACCGTATTTTTCGCATCCGTTAATGCATTCAAACCATGATTTAATTTTAAGTTTTTGATTTGCAGACATTGCCGCCTCCAATAAATATAATATAAACTTGCCGCTATATAAACTTGCCGCTATCAGAAATCAGCGGCAACGGACAAATTTTCAAACTGAAGCGACGGATTGCAACGCCGTAACTTCCGAATTAAACCCGGATAGCGCGTTAAACGTTAAGTGAAGTTTTTCAAAACATAGTCGTATGCTTGTTAAAACTTCTAAAAACCCGAAAACTTTTTGGTATTTTTATGAGATTTTGAAAAATTACTTAGAGGAAGTATTTTATAATGTTTTCACAATTTTTCAAAATCCTAACGCAATTTTCGGGTTAAAAAAAACGCCACCCTTAAATTTTTAAATTATTGCCGCGGTAAAAATTCATTTCAACTTCTTTAGTATTAATTCCAACGCTTCTTTTAAATTATAAATTCTGAAAATATTTTCAGGAGCGTTTTCCAGCCGGTTCCACGGATAATCGTATATTAAAACAGGAATTCCGTATTCGGATATTTTCAAGGCAAAATCAGGACAGTCTTCTATCATTAAATCGAATCTGTATCCGCCGTTAAGTCCCGTATTATATTTATCGTTTTCGCCGGGTTTCATATAAAGCAATTTATCGTATTCAAATCTGTGTTTTTCCAGCCATTCTTGAGTTTGCGCTCCCATAAATTCTTCCGGTCTGCTTGTAACTATTATCGTAAAATATTTTTCTTTAAGCCGTTTTAAAAATAGGTCGGCGTCTTTTATAGGTTTTATTTCAGCCCATAATTTCTTTTTGGTTATATCTTTGAACGCCTCCAGAATTTCTTCGGCTGTAACATTTTCATAACATTTTTCAAATTCATAATGTTTGATTTGATTCAGGTTCAATTTTTGATTAAACCGTTTATTGAAATACGGGATGAACATTTCTATAGAATCTGCCAAAACGCAGTCAATATCAATTCCAATTATCTTTTTTTTCATCTCGGATCCTTTAAAAATTTGAATGCTATCAGTATCATCATACCTATGGTTCCAACAACTATTAACAACTCAAACGTCTGATACGCCCTTAACAAAAATGCGTTTGACACTAAAGTTTTTGTCCGTTTTTTATGAAGAAGCATTTTATAAAAAAAAAGCCACTTAAGATAAAACCAAAATAAAATCTTTCCCAACAATTGTTTCATAAATATTTAAATATACTATTTATTACGTAAAATTCAAGATATTTTTTGGTTAAGTTTTTTTTGATTCAAGATATTTTTGCTTGACAATTGATTTTTTTAAAAGTATATTAAACCTAAAATTGCGATTAGATTTTGAAAAATTGCAACTTAACTCATAAAATACTTAGCGTTGGCAATTTTTCAATTGCGCAAATTTTTAAAAAGCAATTTTTGGTTTTTTAGAAGTTTTAATCATTTAGAATCAATGATTTAAAAAACTTCACTTAACCGAAAAAATGCTCTATTGCATTTTTTCGGTTAAAAGTCTAAACATTAACTTGAGACGATTGTTATCTTCTTCAATTCGGGTTGTTTTTATGAAAAGTAAATCAAAATACAGAATAGCGTTATTTCATTTTCACGGGCACATAAATAATAGGGATATTTTATCTTCAAATTATTTCGACGTCGGTTATTCCACGCTTGCCTGTATAGAACTGGCAAGAGCTTTTATAAAAGAAAATTCCAGCGTTGAGATTTATACGAGATATTATTCCAGCGGCGAATACAACATTCAGGAAGAAGCTTTAAACGATTGCAACGCAAAAATAATTAAAATCAAATGCGGTCAGGACGATAAGATTTTATCATCAAACGAAATATTGAAACATATTCCGGAATTAACAAGAAAAGTTTCCGATTATATGGCTTTCAAAAAAAACAAGACTGACGTCGTTATATGTTTTGGAGCGGCGGCAGGGTTATGCGCTTCGATATTAAAAAAAAAAATAAAGATTCCTTTTATATATATTCCCGAAACGTTAAGTTATAATCTTATATCGGATTTAAAAATAAATTCAAAAAACTGCGAGGCGGTTATAAAACGCGCAGGTCTTCATTTAATGCATAGCGCCGAAACAACATCTTTTCTTTGCTGCGACGCGGTCGCGGTTCCAAACGCCCTAAAAACAGAGTCGATTTTAAAAAGCGCTCTTTACAGGGAAATTCAAGGTAAAATTCATAATATAAACAAGATTAATTACGGCGTGAACGCGGATAATTATAAATTCGAAAAATATCAACAAAACTCCAAAAATGAAAACGGCAAACTTGAATTGATTAACCTCATAGAAAGTAGAATCGCTCAAGACAGGATTAATCTGCCTTTTTTGATAACTGATATTTCATTAAAAATCAACGACAACGCTTTTAATCTTATAAAAATTTATAATTCTTCCAAAGAACTCCAGAAATCCGCAAACCTCATGATTATCGGAAAAATCGACAACAAACGATTGATTTCCAATTTGAAGAAAAATAATTTGGAAGGCAAACTTTGCGTTTTAAAATATTCAAACTATTACACTGAACTGCCGCAAATATTCGGATATTGCTCTGAAAAAAAATCGATATTCGTGAATTTTAACGGGTCAGAAAACAACCTGCTGGTTTTATCGAATCTTATGACGGCGATGTCCGCCGGACTTGCGGTAATAACCGCAAAAAACGATGAAATATCGGAATTTCTCGATTCAAACAGATACGGATTAATGTTTGTAAATTTGAAACAAGCTTTAAAAAATATTTTGTATTTGATAAGCAAAGAAGGATTATTCGATATTTACAGGGAAAAAGCGGTTAAACGAATTTCCGCGAATTACGTATGGAGCGTTATTTCAAGAAAATTTTTGAGGCTGATTGAATCTATTGAAAAAAAGGGATGCTGCTGCGTTCAGAATATAAATATTCCAAATTATTTTGTAAAACAATCAAAGCAGGAAGATGACCAAACCATTAAATCGAATTTTAAAAATATTTTGGTTAATAATAATTTTAAGTTTTAATCAGAATTTTTTTCAGGTTTTTGCCGAAGATACCCTGATAATAAAAAAATCAGACAATCTGAATTTGAATTATATAGACGACGCTTCTTATATAATCCGGCTTGACGGAAACATAGAGCTTGAATATTCCGGCGTCTCCGTATTTTCAGACTCAATAATTTTCGACCCTTCGATTTCGCGTATCAATTCAAATTCAAAAACATTTTTCAAATCAAACGATTTGGAAGCTGTTTCGGATAAATTTGATTTTTATCTGAATAGAGAATTTAATGAATTGTCAAACGTAAAACTTAGATTTGACAAGTGGCATATAAGCGCCGGAAAAATTAAAATTAAAAAAAATCAAAATTCATTAAAATCCAATTCATATACGCTATCAGACGTAAAAATCACAAGTTGCGAAAACGATACCCCTCACTATTATTTTTATTCCAAAAAAGCAAAGTTTAAAGCGAAAGAATCAATATCTCTTTATTCTCCGATTTTTAAAGTCGGGAAAATACCGCTTTTGTATTTTCCGTATCTGAAAAAAAAACTCGGAGGGGATTTGTTTAAATATGAAATCGGGTATTCAAAAAAAGAAGGCGGTTTTGCGCTGACCGAATACTCTGCGGACGAAATTCCTCCGTTCACTTACGGTTTTATCGCGGATTATTTTTATTATCGCGGAGTGGGAATAGGTTATAAAACCGAATATGATACTTCTAATTATTACGTTTATTCAAAGGGATATTATATAGGCGAAAAACCAGTGTATTACGATATTGATTCAGGAAAATATTCGGAAAAAGGCGGTTCAAGAAGAGACCGCTGGAAAACGGAATTGAAAATAAACAGTAAAATATGGAAAAATATTAATATTAGAGGCGCGGGCGAAATACTTTCCGATAATCTGATTGAAAAAGATTATAAGGAAAGATGGTCGGATTTAATAATAAACGAATTTGATAATGAATTTGAATTGGCTTCAATCGGCGATATGACAGTTTGGCATTTGATTTACGAACGCAAAGATTTCTGGAATTATTCTTTAAACCGTTCTGATTATTCTCATATAGTTTTTCCTGATTTCAGAATTATGTGGAACCGAATTAATCTGAATAAATCCGGATTATATTTTAAACCGGATATTTCAATAAAATCGGTATTATACGATAATTCAATACGCAATACTGATTTTTGCGCGGCGGGTTATCTCATAAAAAAAATTAATAGCGGAAACCTTTTGAATTTCACGGTTTCCGCAGGTTTAAAATTTAACGGAAACAGATTCGACGACGGAAAAAAAACCGATTCTAAAAATAAGCTGAATTATTTGACTGAAATTTCCCGAACCGATTTTTATAAAAATTATTACAGCCGGATTCTACATTCGTTTGAAAAAACTTTCTGCAATCCGGACAGACCCGAACACTCGCGTTCAAGCGTTTTAACAAATAAATTCGACTGGGATAACGCGTTAATTTTCAACAAATCTTACGCTTCGCTTCAAACAGGTTTCAATCTTGATAACGATTCTGTTTATTCGACTTTTAAAGAAAGATTCGAGGATGTTAAATTTACTTACGCGATAGAGTTTGATTCGGCGAATTCTTTTTCTGTTTACGCCGGTTACAATATTAAAAAATCGTCCTTGTCAATATGTTCGCTTAATCATTTTTTTAATTCCAAATCAGGAATTATTTCGTTTTCCAACGGATTAAACTTTATAAATAAACAACTCGACGATAATATTTTTCAGTGGAATTCTGAAATCGTTTATAATATTTTCAAAAATAAAATTCCGGAATGGATATTGACTTTTTCACAGACCGCGGATTTGAACGCAAGATATATGAAATCTCAAAAAATCAGCGTCGTTAAAGATTTGCATTGTTTCACTTCGGAACTTTCATATAAAAAAAATTCAAAAAACGATTATTCCGTTTATCTTGTTTTCAACATAAAAGCTTATCCGAAACAAGGTTTGGGGATTCAGTATAATTACGGAAACAAATCCGTAAGATTCAGACAATAATTTTAACCCGAAAACTGAATAAGGATTTTGAAAAATTGTTTATACAGCATAGAATACTTGTTTCAGACAATTTTTCAAAATCTTAAAAATATACCGAAAAGTTTTCGGGTTTTTAGAAGTTTTAACATAAATTGCGATTTTAAATCGCAATAATACATCTATGTTTTGAAAAACTTCACTTTACGTCTAATGCATTATTTGGGTTTAACCAAAAATCTGAACGGTTTTTTTATTTCGATTAATTTGAAATTATGAAAAAAGAACGTCTTGATAAACTGCTTATCGACAGAAAAATGTTTGATTCGAGAACTGAAGCTCAAGGTTTTATTCTCGCCGGAAAAATTCTTGTTAACGATAATCCGATTACAAAATCGGGCGAAAAAATAAATATCGATTCCGAAATCAGAATTAAGGGAGCTTTAAAAAAATACGTCAGCCGCGGCGGAGAAAAACTCGAAATTGCCGTTGAAAAATTCGAAATTGATTTTAGCGGTAAAACTGTTCTCGATATAGGCGTATCTACAGGCGGTTTTACCGACTGCGCATTGCAGCGCGGAGCTATATCAGTAACAGGAATCGACGTAGGTTACGGTCAACTCGATTTAAAAATAAGAAACAACCCCAAAGTAGAAATATTTGAAAAAACAAACGCGAGAGTTTTGAATCTTAATAAACAATTTGATTTTATTATATGCGACGTTTCATTTATTTCAACGCTGAAATTATTAGATACGTTTAATTTACATTTGAAAAACGACGGGAAAATGATAATACTGATAAAACCTCAGTTTGAAGCCGGTAAAGAATTCGTAGAAAAAGGCGGCATAGTAAAAAATATCGCAATCCACAAAAAAATTCTCGAAGACATTAAAATCAAATACGCGGAAAAAAATTTTAAACTTATCGGCGTAGCGGAATCCAGAATTTTATTTCCAAAAGGAAATATTGAATATCTTACTTACTGGGAACGGTTGATTTGAGAATGATATTTTAAATCCGCGAAAATCCGCGTAATCTGTGTTAAAAAAACTTTACACTGGATTTCACTGATTTTCACGGACAAGAAAATATAATGAAAATAATATTTACATAATTGTCTGACTATGAGATTTTAATATTTAAAAATCCGTGTTAATCCGCGTAATCTGTGTTAAAAAAAACTTTACACTGGATTTCACTGATTTTCACGGACAAGAAAATATAATGAAAATAATATTTACATAATTGTCTGACTATGAGATTTTAATATTTAAAAATCCGTGTTAATCCGTGTAATCCGTGTCAAAAAAATTCTTACGCTGATTTCACCGATTTACGCGGACAAGAAAATATAATGAAAATAATATTTACATAATTGTCTGACTATGAGATT
>DAINAU010000163.1:0-9449 GCA_036733285.1 bacterium | reverse complement strand
ATTTATCCGGAAATTATTTAGGTCAATATGGTTTATACGGTTCGGCTTTAGGAGAATTCAACAAACCCGCCAAACTATTTTTCGATGCATTTACGTCAAATTTATTTGCTATAGATTTATCAAACAACCGGATACAATATAAAGACGGGGCAGACGTTTGGCGCTCTTTTGTATCAGGAAACGAACCAATCAGTATTGCGTCAGACAATTCCTGTTTTTACGTATTAACGCGCGGAAATTATAAAGTAACAAAATACGATAGAACTGACACAAGCGTAACAAATCAATTTGGAAATTACGGAATGGGTTCTGGTCAGTTTTTATATCCTATTGATATGACGATTTTAAACGATTCGATAGTTGTACTTGACAATTACAGCATTCAAATGTTTGACAATTCCGGCGCTTCTAAATTCAAATGGAACTCATACGGCAGATTAAAAAATCCTACTTCAATAGCGGCTGATAATAATCAGGGTTATGTTTATGTTACAGACGCGGGTAAAAACGCGGTAAAAATTTACAAAATGTATAACAACGCCGATATTATCGTATATTCTTTTAATAACGGCAGCCAACCTGATTCATGGCCTATGAAAATAGCGCGCGATCCTAAAAACGGTTTTGTTTATGTGGCGACTTATTCTTATTATTATGATAATATTGCCGATGAAGATCATTATCGCGAATGTATAATAAAAATGAATGCGAGTATGCAGAATGTTTTGGCAATATGGGGAAGCGCCGACGAATACGATGCCGAAGCGTCTGATTTAGGGAATTTTGCCAATATCACAAATATTACGACCGATAAAGACGGCAACCTTTATGTATCAGAATCTTCTCCAAATTACAGAATTCAAAAACTTGCAGCCGGTTCAAACGCTTGGACTTTATTTGCAGGCGGTAACGGCTCCGGTCCTGCCGACACTCAATTTCAGTTTGTTGCCTGCATATCTTCGGATAGTCAAGGAAATATTTATGCCTTTGACAGATATTTAAACAGATTGTCTAAATACTCAAGCGCCGGAACTTTATTGAATACAACTAATCTTGATTATTTATACGATAATGGATACATTGACGAAGCGCTCCGTTATTTTACGGTTTCTAATAATGGAAATTTTTATTTTCTAAGCACATACGCGTCAAAAGTATTGGTTCTAAATTCAAATCTTCAATACGTTTCTCAATGGGGCGGATATGGTTTTGAAAACGAAAAATTTTTATGGCCTATAGATATTAAATCAGATAGCGAAGGAAATATTTATGTTCTCGACTCTGATAACTCTCGAATTTCAAAATTTGATTCAACCGGAAATTTCCTAAAAAAATGGGGAACATACGGATTTGATAAACTTCAATTTGCATACCCGTATGGAATAGACGTTAATAATAATTACATTTGGGTTGCCGACGCCGATAATTGCCGAATTCAAAAATTTCGTCAATAATAAACTCCGCTGAATTTCTACCGGAAAAGACCGGCGCATTTAAATGCGCCGGTCTTTTCCCTTAGCCGCATTCGCGGAAAAACTATTATTCTTATCAAAAATATTTTGGCACAAAAAGCAAGAATATTTTTGATTAAGACGTCGCAGTTAAATTTCTCTTTACCGCTAATCAAACGAATCTACGCTAATCCAGTAATAATTATCTATTTAAAAATGAACTACCTCGCAGCAAGCTGCGAGGTATCAAAGAAATTAAGAAATATGGAATCGAAGCAAGCTTCGGGGGAATTAACCCTAATCTCTTATTAAATAATTTATATTTTTTTCACACTATACTTTTCTCATAGATGTTAAAAACCCAAAAACTTTGCCGCATTTTTTTATGCAATTGAAAAATTGCTTGGAACCAATATTTTCCTTTACTTTCAGCAATTTTTCAAAATACGATTGCAGTTTTTGGGTTTAATGGTATTAGTTTAATTCCCCTGACTTCGGGTTGTCAGAAGTTATATAAGACACAAAAAATTTTTTCCTGAAAAATCTGGAATAAGGTTTATTCCTTAAGAATCAAAGTTTTTTCAATACAGTATCGCTCTTTTAAAATCATTCGGCGATTTCCGGATTCACTCGGCATTTAAAATTTTTTTCTCAAATTTCTCGTAGAGTTTTTCTTTATCGAAAAATTCTTTTAATTCTTCGATAAACATATCCTGCAGCAGTTTAAAAATCGCTTTTTTTTCGTATAATTTTTCCAAATCGGGATTTTTTTTTAAAATAAAATCGACCATTTTTCTAAAAAAATTACCGTATAAATCGATTTCAACGTCGTTCACAATAAACAGTTTAGGGCGGTTTCTTCTATCGCCGGAATTGAAAACAAAAGCCACTATTTCATCGTCGCTCATATTTTCAAAAAGAGTTAAAAGAAAATTAATGTTATTCTCTTTTGAATAAGATTCCACTATAACGTTCAGATTTGAAAAAAAATCCGGCGGCAGATTTTTAATATCGCGTTTTGATAAAATTTTCAAAATTTTATGAAGAACTCCGAGATTTTCAAGCTCGTTGTTTTCCTGGTCAGAATTATCAGAAAGCATAATTATTCAGCCTCCGTTATTTCTTCTAAAATCATTAATATGTTTTCAAGTCCGGAATTATCATCGATTTCATAGAGTTTTATTTCGGCGCTAAACGCGGATTCATTATATTGATTGATTTCAGTTTCTATTTTTTCTATGACGGGAATGGCGTTTTCCATATTTTTTTCCGGGATGACTAAAATTATTTTATTAAAGGAAATACGCGCTATAAAATTGTTTCTTTCCATATATTTTTTTATGATAACCGATATATATCCGCAGTATTCTTCATATCCCAAAAAATAATCCTCAGGCGGAGAAGAGTATAATATCTGTTCGGACGATCCTGTTAAAACTTTGAATTTAATTTCAGCGATAACTGCGGAGTATCCCTGTCTGCTGAATTTTTTTGATTCTTTGCATAAACAATCGTAAAATCCGTAAAAATTTTTTAAACCCGTGGTTTTGTCTTTTATCTCCGATTCCTCGATTTTTTCCGACAGTTCCATTATTTGAATATTTTTTGCGCCGACATTTTTTTTCATTTCATCAAGCTTCATTTTCAATTTGTCGTTCAATGTCTTCAACGCGTCAATATTAGAAGCCGAATCCGAATCCTGAAATATCATCAATTGATTTAACAATTCCATTTTTTTTGATTTCAATTTCTTAATGTCATCGCTATCATTTTTTTTTTCTTTTTGACGCGTCAGCATAAAATATATTTTGCATATTAATTCTTCTACCGCGAAATTCTTAAAAATATAATCGGTATTATCAGCGGCGAATTTAAGATAAAAATTAATAATCGTTTTATCGATGATAAAAATTTTAACGCAATTTTTTTCAAAAACTTCGGTCGGCGCGTTAAATTGGTTTTCGTTGTCAATATCTATTATAAAAACCGTCGAACAGTTTGGTTCAAAGTTTTTTTTTGAAAATAAATCTTTTTGTTCAAACAGTTGAATTTTTATTCCGGATTTTGAAAAACTCGAAATCAAATTGTTTTTCAACGAATTGGCGTCGCTAAAACAGCATATCGAAAGATTTTTAAATATTGAAGAAACTCGCGATGCGAATTCATTAAAAATATATTTAACCTGCATTTCAGACTGAGTCTTTCTTATGCATTCGGGACAAATAGTATGATTGGCAAATTCTATATGCTCGGTTTTACCGCCGGGCAATTCCCATTTATCGAATTCGTCTTTTACTTTTTTACATTTATAGCATTGAACGGGTATAGAATCGTTTTCCATAAATCAATCTTTTTACAAATTTTTTATAACTATAATTTTTTTTCCATCGTTGGCAAACTGTATGTCGTCGGCATAAGCGCGCAAACCTCCGATTAATTCTATGTTTGACGCCTCGATAATATTTCTGAAATTCAGTTCGCTTTTTGAATCCTCGATTGTAAATTCAAGTTTTGAATTTTCCTGATTATACACAAAGGTTAAATAACTGTCTTTAGAAAGACTTCTTAAAAAATTTTTTCCAAGCAGAAAAAATTCCGTCAGCAGAACATAGATTTTCGTTCCCTGTTCATAATTAATCATATACAGATTAGTTATAACCTCTATCATTTTATTTATTATATATCGAATCATTTTAGAATTGGTCGGTTCGATTTTCACTTTTATTCGGACGTCCACGGCGTCGGACATTTGTTTTGCCGCGCTGGTGCTTTCATAAATAGATTTTGCTTTTTTAATAGTGGCGTTCAAATCGTCCCATTCAAAAGGTTTAGAATAAAATTTTATAGCGTAATATTTGAAAGCTGTTTCGATATTAGCGAGCGTATTGTAGCCGCTGATAACGATAATAGGAACTTCCGGTTTCTTGTATTTTATTTGTTTCAAAAGGCTTAATCCGTCGAGATTTGGCATCACGATATCCGTAATAATCAGATGAACGTCGTTTTTTTCAAGAAAATTCAGAGCTTTCAATCCGTCGTCGGCTTCAAAAATCTGATATTCGGTGTATTGCTTGAAAAATTGTTTCAACATTCCGCGCAAAGCGTCGGAATCGTCAACTACAAGTATTTTAAATTCCGAATCCTTCATTTTATTTATCGCCTCCGCAGTTTAAATTTTCTGTTTTTACAAATCGTTTTTTATATGAACGTCGCCTGAAATAATTCCCGAACAAATCTTTATTAACTCGTCCGCTTCAAACGGTTTTATCATATAATACGACGCTCCGGCAAGAAGACATTTTTTCATTTCGGTTTTTTCGCTCAAAGAACTTATCACCACTATTTTCGCTTCGTCGTCTGCAAATTTTATATGCCTTATAGCTTCAAGTCCGCTCATTTCCGGCATTAAAATATCCATAGTAACAATATCCGGTTTCAGTTTCGAATAATTTTCCACGGCTATTTTTCCGTTTTCTGCCGCGGCGACAACGTCGAAATCCGCAGTCTGAAATATTTCGTTAATTATCGTGCGCATTGTTTTATTATCGTCGACAATCATAACGCGCGGTTTTTTAGACATATCCTATCTCCTTTTCATCAACTTTTTTTGTGTAAATTTTTCTATTAAATCCGGCATATCGGAAAGCGCAAGTTCGTAATGATAACATCCGGTTTGTTTAGCGCTCTTAGGCATACCGTATAAAACGCTGCTTTTTTCGTCTTGTATAACGACCGAGGCTCCAGAGTTATACAATTCAATTATTCCCTTGCTGCCGTCGTTTCCCATTCCCGTTAATACCATTCCTAAAACGTTTTTAATTTTTGCGTGCTTCAAAGCTGAATTGAATAAAACGTCGGCGGATGGAATATAAACCTGTTTCGGCAATACGGGAGTTTTTTTTAATTTCAAATCAAATGTCAGCTCGGTATTATGTCCGCTGCTGCAGACGTATATGTTGCCTCTTTTTAATTTTAATCCTTCTTCCGCCCGTTGAACTTTATACGGACAAACCTCGTCGAGAAGTTCGCTGAGTTTTTGCGAATACATCTCCGTGATATGAATGGCTATAATCATTGAAAAATCAAGATTTGGCTTTAACAATGAAAGAAGCTGTTTTAAAGTCGATGGACCGCCCGTTGAAATTCCGACTAAAATAATATTTTCGCTCAAATCGGAAATCTCGGCTTTTACAATATTTTTTTTCGACAAAATTTGAATTTTTTTTACGTTTGCAGAAGCCGCGATTTTAACCTTATTGATTATTATTTCCGAATATTTATTGAGAGTCGTGGAAACCTCGCCGTCGGGTTTGCCTATATAATCCACGGCTCCGGCGCTTAAGGCTGCAATCGTCTTTTCGGATTCCTTGTCGGTAGTGTAAGCGCTTATCACTATTATCGGAACCGGACATTCCGCCATTATAAGCTGTATGCTTTTTATTCCGTCGAGATACGGCATATTTATATCGATTGTTATAACGTCCGGCTGCAGTTCCTTAATTTTGGTTATCGCTTCAAGACCGCTTTTCGCCGAAGCTATCACCTCTATTTGATTGTCCGATTCCAAAATTGTTTTCAGCGCCACAAGCATAAAATACGAATCGTCGACTATCAAAACTCTAATTCTTTGTTCGTTCATAATTTATTTTTCATATCCGATTCATTTTGAAAAAACTCAAAAATTCCGTCAAGCTCATGAAACTCGAATATTCTCATAACCTGTTCTTTATTTGAAACAATTATCAGTTTCTTGATTTCGGGCGAATTAATTTTCAACTTGTTTCCCATTTCTTTTAAAACGCTCGCGTCGATGTATTTAACGTTGTTTAAATAAAAAATTATTTTTTCGAATTTTTCCTTCGCGGAAATTAATGAAATTTCATTTTTCAACGCCGAATTTATTTTGTCTATATTCTTCCGTTCGAAAATACCAAGACACTCGAACGCCGCAGAATTTTCCTGTCTGCCGAGACATTTAATCTCATATTCTTTCGGCTGTTCCTTATCTATCGAATCCTTATCCTTTATAACGCTTGATTTTTCAAAAAAAATTCTTTGTTTTTTATTTTCTATTTCTTGACCCGCCGGTTTAACTTGAGCTTTTTTATAATAAGTTACGTTATTTTCTCTTAACCGTTCAAAAAGATTTTTTGAATCAAGAAGGCTTTCAGTCGGCGCAAGAAAAAAAAATCCGAAATCGTGAAGACTTGACTGAAACTTTTCAAGCAAATAATTTCTTTTTTCTTCGGAAAAATATATCATAACGTTACGGCAAAAAATAAAATTGAATTTAACTTTAAAATTTACCGTAAAAAGATTTTCAACTGAAAATTGAACCTTTGATTTTATATTGTCAGGAAGCTCGTAATCTTCTTCCTGTCCGGTTTTAGTAAAATATGATTTGAAAAAATTTCTATCTTTTATCTTATCCGTTTTTAATTGAGGGTATATTCCGCGACGCGCTATTTTTATATTGAAACTGCTGATGTCCATAGCGGATATTTTCACTCTGTCATAAATTTGCGAATTCAAATGCGTTTTTAAAAACATAGCTATTGAATACGGTTCTTCGCCCGTAGAGCATCCTGCGCTTAAAATATTAATGACGGAAATTCTTTCGGCGATTTTTTTTATTAAATCGACCAAAATGAAATATTGATCTTCGTGTCTGAAAAAGGTAGTCTCGTTTATTATTATATGATTTATCAATTCGAGAAGTTCGTCTTCGTTTCTCAATAAATAACCGTAATAATCTTCCAATGAATTTATTGATAAATGTTTTAAACGGTTATATATCCTCGATTCAAGTTTGCTTAAATCTTTTTGCTCAAAAATAAATCCTGTTTTAGAATGAATGTAAGAATTGAATTGTTCAAGCAGTTTGTTGAGTAAAATCGGATTATTCAACATTATCTCCGGCTAATTGTTTTATTTCGTTTGTAGCCATAACCTCTGAAAAATTTAATAAAACAAGCAAATTATTTTCAGGCGCTTTATACATCCCAACTATAAAGTTCGTAGGAATTTCATTGAATGTCTGCGGCGCCTGCTGCACTTCGGTGTGGGCTATTTCCCTGATTTTTTTTATTCCGTCAACAACGAAAGCTATTCCTTTTCCCTCGAATTTGCTTATTATTAATCGCGCCGTCGGACTTTTTAAATCAGTCGAACCGAGATGAAATAATTGTTTTAAATCTATGACCGCTATTATGCTTCCGCGAAGATTTATCACGCCAAGAAGAAACGAGGGAGTGTAAATTATTTTTCTTATATAACCGATTTCAACTATCTCCTGAACAAACTCTATGTCCACTCCGTATTCTCTTTCGTTTAAAACAAAACAGACGTATTTTTTAAAATTCGCCAAATGATATTCGTCGTTTTCTTTTGTTCTCGCCTCGATTTGTTTTCTTCCGATATCCTGAATGAATTCACGCATCGACATTTTTTAGCGCTCCTTCTAACTCAATAATTTATTAATTTATTCCATCCCGAAAATTGCGAAAATTTTTAAAACCGCGCCCGAGCTCCGAAATTTTCTTAACGGTTATTTCTTGGTTCCGGCGACTTTTCAATCTTCGGCATATTTATTTAAAACCCAATAAACGCTTTCGCCTACGCTTTTATATACTGTCTTATAACGGTCAACAGTTCCGCAGGCTCAAACGGTTTTACTATATAATCGTCGACTCCGGCTTCAAAACCTTTCACTTTGTCCACTTCCAAATCTCGCGTCGTTATCATTATTATGGGAAACTTTTTTAATTCCGGAATTTTTCTCACTTCTTGAGTTAATCCGTATCCGTTTAATCTCGGCATATTAACGTCGACCGTCATTAAATCAAAAGGTCCGTTATTTCTAAGTTTTTCCAATCCGTCAATACCGTCAACGCCTTCCACTACCTCGTATCCGCCGCTTTCAACAATGCTTCGAACCATTTTTCTCGTAGTGGTTGAATCTTCAACCACCAAAACGCGTTTCATAGCGCTTGACGATTTGCTATACCCTTGCGTTCTCGCTCCCGTTTTATCTCCGGAAGAAAATTCAATCGACTCAAAACTCGATGATCTCGACGTTAAACTATTTGAACTGATAAAATCAATTATTTCAGGAATATTTATAATTAAAGTTATAGTCCCGTCTCCTTCGATTGTGGCGCCAGAAACAAACTTGACTTTTTTTACAATATCTCCGAGACTTTTTATTACTACTTCTTCTTTCTTCACTATTTCCGACACTATTAAACCTATGTTATTATCTCCGAATCCCACTACCACGACGTCAGTGTCCTTTTTTATATTGACCTCTCCCGGATTCAACCCGAGAACGTCAGTCATAAAAAATACCGGAATATATTTTCCCCTGTTATTCAGCATATATACGTTTTTAACTTTTTCAAGCTGCTCGAGTTTTATGGAAAATACTTCGACTATATTGTTTGAGGGAATAGCGAATATATTATTTTCTTCTTTAACCTGCAAAACCTGAAGAATTGCGAGAGTTAACGGCAGTTTAATCGTTAATTTTGTTCCCCTGCCAACTTTTGTTGATATGTCGATTATTCCCTTGAGTTTTGTAATATTTTCTCTTACCACGTCCATTCCAACGCCGCGCCCTGATATTTCAGTGACTTTTTCCGCAGTTGAAAATCCGGGAATGAATATCAAATTTAATTTTTCCGAATCGCTCATCATCTCTGCGCGTTCCGGACTTACAAGCCCTTTTTCCACAGCTTTTTGACAAACCTTGTTTCCGTCTATTCCCCGCCCGTCGTCTTCAATCTCAATATAAACGTTTCCGCCTTTGTTATATGCGTTTAATTTTATTACGCCTGTTTTGGGTTTGCCGGCTTCTATTCTGTCCGAAGGGCTCTCTATTCCGTGATCAATACTGTTGCGTATTATATGAGTCAACGGATCTCCGATTTTTTCTATGATGTTCTTATCCATTTCGGTTTCTTCGCCGTAAAGTTCAAGTCGAATATCCTTATGGACTTT
>DAINAU010000162.1:0-9468 GCA_036733285.1 bacterium | reverse complement strand
AAAAATACGAAGAGTAGATTATTTATAAAAAATATTGATATTTATCATAGGAGGAAATTTATGACGGAAGAAATTATTATCAGAGGAGCAAAAACTCATAATTTAAAAAATATAGATTTAAATATTCCAAGAGAAAAAATGGTAATATTTACCGGAGTTTCAGGAAGCGGAAAATCTTCGATAGTATTTGACACGGTATATACCGAAGCCCAGCGGCAGTTAATCGAAACATTCAGTTCATTTGCGCGAAAACGGCTGCCGAAATTATCAAGACCGCCTGTTGACGATATCAGCAATCTATCTACGGCAATTGTAATAAACCAGAAAAAGATGGGAAGAACTTTAAGAAGCACGGTAGGCACAGCCACCGAGGTTTATACTTATCTGCGAATGCTTTATTCAAGATTTGGCGCCCCGTTTATAGGATGGTCAAATTACTTTTCGTTCAATCATCCGGAAGGAATGTGCAATGAATGCAAAGGACTCGGCAAAAAAATTTCTATTGACGCTGAATTGCTGATTGACAAAACCAAATCATTGTTTGAAGGAGCGGTCAGGCATCCCGATTATAAGCAGGGGAATTGGATGTGGAGAGAAATAACGTCATGCGGATTATTTGATATTGAAAAAAAACTTAAGGATTATTCTAACGAAGAATTGGAAAAACTTTTATATGCGGATAATATACCGATAACGAAAAGACATGGCATAGGAATATACGGCAAAAATTTTGAAGGCATTGCAAGGAAACTTGAAAGATATTTTTTTAATAAGGCGGAAGATGAGCCTGATACTGAAAAACAGAACGCGTATTCCCGTTATTTTATATATTCGGTATGTCCCGGATGCAAAGGAATTCGTCTCAATGAAAGGGCAAGAAATGTAAAGTTAAACGGCTGTTCGATTTCCGAACTTGTTTCGTTAGAATTGACGGAATTAAAAAAATTTTTGAACGAAATATCAATTTCCGGAGCCGAATCATTAATCGTAAAAATGATTGGAATATTAGAGCATTTAATTGAAATAGGAGTGGGATATTTATCTCTCAACAGATCTGTTTCAACGCTATCCGGCGGCGAAAGTCAAAGAGTAAAGATGGCGCGTCAACTTGATTGCAATCTTATCAATCTAATGTATATACTTGACGAACCGACTACCGGACTTCATCCGAGAGACAATTCAAAATTAATAGAAATGCTTCGGAATTTGCGCGATAAAGGCAACAGCGTTTTAGTGGTCGAGCATGACGGAGCTATTATTGAAGCGGGAGATTGGGTTGTTGAAATTGGACCTGAAGCCGGAAAAAACGGAGGCGATGTTATATTTAGCGGAACAGTTGAAGATCTGAAAAAAACAGAATCGAAAACCGCTTTAACGTTAAATAAAAAATTTGCGAAAAGGGAGAGAAAAAAATGGTCTGAATACTATGAAATAAGAGAGGCTGCGGCTAATAATTTAAAAAATATAAACGTAAAAATTCCTAAAGGAGTTTTTACATGCATAACCGGCGTGGCAGGGTCGGGAAAAAGTTCATTAATTCACGAAGTATTTTTAAAGCAACATAAAAATTCTATAGTAATAGATCAAACCTCTATAGGCAGAACCTCGCGGGCTATACCGGCGACATATTTAGGCGTATTTGATTTGATGCGCAAAGAATTTTCCAAATCTGTTTCAGCCGATTCTTCATTATTTAGTTTTAATTCAAAAGGGGCGTGTCAAAAATGCAAAGGACAGGGAACGCTCAGCATAGAATTAAGTTTTATGGACGATGTTAAAATGATATGCGATGAATGCGGCGGATTAAGATACAACGAACAAGTTTTGAAATATAAATATAAAAATCACAATATTTCGGAATACCTCAATATGACGATAACTGACGTTATAAATTATTTTGAAACGCCTGAAATAATAAGGCGTTTAAAAATTATTGCAGAAGTGGGATTAGATTATTTGTTGATAGGTCAACCGCTTAATACGCTGTCGGGAGGCGAAGCGCAGCGTTTAAAACTTGCGGCGGAGCTTCATAAACAAGGCGAGATTTATATAATGGACGAACCGACTACCGGACTTCATTCTTCGGATATTGAAAAATTAATGAGAATAATAAAAAATTTAAGCTCAAAGAACAATACCGTTATTGTGATTGAACATAATCTTGAACTTATAGCTCAATCGGATTGGGTCATAGATATGGGGCCCGAAGGCGGCAGAAACGGAGGCGAGATTATAGCGGAAGGAACGCCTGAAGACATAATAAAAAAGAACAGATCATATACGGGAAATTATTTATCGAGGATATTGGTATGATATAAGATTTTGCGAAATTTTTTCCATTCGATTAGTCCATTTTGGCGTTTACCTTCCGAGAATCCAAGTTTTCGTATTATGGATATTGAAGCGGAATTTGTTTCATCGCAATTTGCTTTTATTGATTTAACGCGATTTTGATGAAACGCCCAATTAATTAATTCCGATACCGCTTCAAAACAATAACCTTTTTTTCGCATAGAAGTGATAATGCCAAAACCGATTTCAGTTTCACCGTTTTCATCGGGATTGCCTATAAAACCTGCGCTGCCGATAATCATTTTGTTTAGAGTGATAACCCAATTATTAAAACCGTTAATTCCGTTTTGCATTAACAATTCTTTAAAAACCGGAAGCGCGTCAATCAGATCATTTTCAGGCCATTCGGAATTTACATAATAACCGAGCTCTTCAATTTTTTTCGAATTATTTGACAGAGCCGCGTCAATCAGTTCAATTGTCAAGGGTTCAAGAATAAGACGTTTAGTTTGAATTTTCATTCGTTTAAAATTCCGTTTCAAGTAAATCTTTTAATTTTGTCAATACCTTATCGGCGCCCGCTAAAATAAGATTTTCTTCAGTATCGGTTCCGGTTATTCCGAATACCGTCAAACCGGCGGATTTAGCGGATTTAATTCCGGATACCGCGTCTTCGATTACAAGACTATTTTGCTTTTTAGAATTTAATTCTTTTAAAGCAAGGAGATAAATATCCGGAGCCGGTTTGGCGTTTTCAATCATAGTTCCATTTATTGCGCAGGAAAAGCAATCTCTTAAACCTGACTTTTCAAAAAAGATATTTATAGTTTGAGGAGAAGCCGAACTTGCTAAACCGAGTTTATATTTTTTACTCAAAGTTTTAATAACTTCGATAACGCCGTCCGCAAGATTTAATTTTTCTTTAAGAAGTTTTTGAGCCTCGGCTCTTTTTTTTTCAGTTAGCTCTTTTATAATTTTTGTAGAACAGTCATTGTAATCATTTTGTTTTAATACTTTAAAAAAAACCTCGTCTGTTCTCATTCCGGCATAATCCGAATAATTTTTCAAAGTAATTCCAATTTCAGAGAATATTTTCTTGAACGCGGTTGCGTGTAATTCGCAGGATAGCATTAGAACGCCGTCCATATCGAAAATTATTGAATCAATATTTATCGGTATTATCATATTTTTTTTGAAATTACAAGCGTTTGACCCATATTGTATTTAATTGATAAATTATATAATCCCGTTGTTTTGGATACTTTTGAAAAAAGATTGAATAACCCGAAATAATTGCCTGCGCGTTTGAGAACATAACCGAGTTCAAGCGATTGCCAATACGGACAAATATGTTCGACGGAATAACCGTTATTCTTAAGAAATAAATTAATTGTGTTTCTGTTAAAATAATACAAATGGACGCTAAGTAAAAACGGCCAGTTTTTTCCGAGTATTTTTGACGTCAGACTGCCGATATCCGGATAAGTCAATATCAGCATTCCGTCTTTTTTCAGCAATTTATTGATTTTAGATAAGGTCAATTCAGGAGAATTGATATGTTCTAACACATCCCATAAAGTAATTATGTCAAATTGATTATCCTGAAAATTTTGGTCTTCAAGAGTTCCGGTTCGTATATCAAGATTATATTGAGTTCGTCCATATTGAGACAGCCATTTTGAGGGTTCGACTCCGGTAATCTGAAAACCCAAATCATTTGCGGCTTTCGGGAAAGCTCCGCCGGCGCAGCCTATATCAAGAACCTTGTATTTTTCGGTTTTTTCAATATTCAGCGCCCGTATGACTTTTTTTAGCGAATTTTTAAAGGTTTTAATTCTATTTTCGTTTTGAGCTACAAAAGTCTGATCTACGGCGTTTGAATAAGACCCGACAATTAATTCCGGAGAAAGCTGAGGATTAATATAAACAAAACCGCATTCGCGGCATTTTACAAGTCTGTCGAGAAGTTTGTTATCGCTTGAAGCCATAAAAGATTTCTTGAGTTCGTCTTCGGTAATATTATCGGAATAACTCGATTCATAAACAACGTCGTAATTGTCGGCGCCGCATATTTTACATTTTATTTCATTAAAAAATTTTGAGATTTTTGTCATTGTTTGCCAACCCTGATAAAAAATTTTTTATATAAAGATATTTATAAACAAGCGCTCTGTAAGGAATCATCTCCATTTTAGTGTCGAATTTTCTTCTAAAAAAATTTATAGATTGAATTATTATATTCAATGGATGATATAAAATTTTTAAAATTAAAAAAGTTCTATATAATTTCATTCTGAATTTTACCAGAAATTTATAATCATCGCGCCACGATGGAGTAAAATTTAATTCGGATAAAGAATTGAAACCGCTGAATTCGCCGAATATTTCAGCCCCGGGCACAGGCGCAATAATAAATAAAGCTATTTCGTCAATTCCGATTTTAGTAAGAGATTTGATGAGCGAATAAGTTTTTTGCAAATCCGTTTTGGTTTCTCCCGGAAACCCGAGCACAAAACAGGTTTGAATAAATATCCCGTGTTTTTTAAGTAATCTAATTGTTTTTACGGCATATTCTAAATCAAAAGGTTTATTCATTTTCTTGAGAACATCAGGCGAACCCGTTTCAGGCGAAATAGAAATGTATCTGCAACCGGATTCCGACATAAGTTTAATCGTTTCTTCCGATTTAATAGTTTCAACTTTTGTTCCTGCGGCTATTTTCCAAATTATATTAAGATTTCTTTTTTTTATTTCCTTACAAATGTTTTGAATTCTTTCATCGGAAACAGTGGGATTTAAATCTTCAATATGAAATTCTTTCACATTAAATTTTAAAACAAATTGTTCGATTTCATCTACTACGTTTTTCGGGCTTCTATATCTCCAGCCTCCTTTATTATTTTCAGGCGAAACGCAGAATCTGCATTTATAAGGACAACCGCGCGAGGTTAATAGAGGAAGATATTTAAGCGAAGAAACAGGTCCATGCCCGAATCTTAGACTCCAGTAGTTTTCAAGCGGAAACAATTCCCAAGCCGGAAACGGCAGAGAGTCGAGGTTATCAATCGAAACGGAAAATTCATTGTTGAAATTTTTTCCAATCAACCCTTTTAATCCGGTTAATTTTTGAAAATTATTCTTAATTATTAAGTCGGATAATTCGCAAATATTTAATTCGGGTTCGTTTGTTAAGACATAGTCGGCGCCTGCTTCAAGAAATTCATTATAAACTTTTTTAATCGCGTATGCGGTTACCGCTTGAGTATTTTCAAGCGCGATAATTTTTTTTTCAGGGAATTTTTGTTTGATAATTTTTATTATTGAAATTGTCGATATGTGATTTAAAAGATTTATAGCGTAGACATATATTATTTTTGAATTGTCCGATATTCTGTCAAGCAGTTCCTGCGGTTTCAGACCGAGAAAACTAAATTTACCGCTATTTGACAATTGTTTTGGATTTTCTCCGAAAGCGTCAATAACTCGTATTTGAAAACCGGATTGTTTTAAAATCGCGGCAGAGTATGCCAAACCGATAGGCATATAAACTATTCCGGTAGTAAAAGGATCGTTTTGTTGAAAAACAAGATTAGGATTTATTAATGTTATCATATTTTTTGGAGCGCATAAATAGGCGTATTGTATTGCCCCCACAATTTATAATATAACCGTTCGCTTTTGAAAATTTTAATGATTTTATATTTGCCTGATGCAACTAATCTATTTACCCACTCCATTCTGTCGGCGTAATCCGAACAAATAATATAATTGCATTCTGAAACGTCGATACTGTCTGAATATTGCGAAGGATAAATAAAAATCCTATAATTTGCAAATGAAAAAGAAGGAATATCTTGAGGTTGAGAATCTATTAAACCTAAAACTGTGTTAGGCGGAATATTATTATTTATCCAATCGCCCGCGGCTATTCTATGGCTGGATTTATTTGAATCCATATAGTAATCCATTTGAAATTGAATGGATATAAAAAGATTGAAAATTACAGTTAAAATGAGAATAATTTTCATGAATTTTTTTTGATTAATGGAAAAAAATTCGTATAATAAAGCTGGTAAAATAAATATATACGGATAAACTGTTGGAAAATAATAGACCGCATATCTATCTCCAAGCCGAATAATGAATAAATAAATAAAATATAAAAATATAAATATCGAAGAGCTTATAATTAGCGCGGCATTTTGCGAAGATTTTATAATGCTGATTTTTGAAATGAGTATTTTGTAACAAATTATTAAAGTTAAAATCATTAAAGTCAGATATTTTGGGAATGAAGAAAAAATCGCGTTATATATTGACGGATTTGATTCTTTTGCATAAAATGTAATGAAAATCATTTCATAGTAAAAATTTTTTAAATCGACGATAATATAAGGATTTGCCAATATAAACCCGAAAATAATGCTTATTCCCAAAATAATCCAAAATTTCAATTTTTTCACAAAACTATTATTTGAGAAAAGAATAACAACTGCCGGAAGTAAATATAATATTGCATTCCATAAATTAGAACCCGCCGCAAAACCGATAAAAAAACCCGCAATAATCAAAAACTTGATTTTAATTGTTTTAAAGAACGACATTTTATATATTGTGATTATCATCAGAAAATTAAATATTTGAGCGTATAAATGAGGTTTCATTAAATTTTTATTAGCTGTTATAAACGGCGAAACTAAATAAGCCAGACATAAAAAAAATGCAAAACTGCCGTTTGAGAATTTTTTACACAAAAAAAATAGAATTATGACTTGAAAAAAAATTGAAACAACAATCAATAATCTTCCGGAAATATACATTTTCGCCATTTCGTCGGGATTTTCAAAATAATAACTTAAATCTTTTTGAACTTTAAAAAAACCGGCGATGTTAAAAATTCCTAAAGTTACAGCAGTCGGATAAATGTAAGCTCCGCCGTAAATAAAATGTTTGGGATTAAAATTTAATTGTCGCGGATTCATATTTGTAATCGGTTGAATCGCTTGTTGTTCATCCTGATGATACGACCGGAGATAAAAGGGTCTTATTAAATTGTAAAACCTATCTATATTAATTTGACGCGAATAATCTATTTCTTGAAATTTTGGCGGAATCCCGGTAGTTTTTTCCTTAATCTCTTTTCCCCAACCTGAAAATAAATAACCGTCTTTACTATATCTTGCAAACTTTGTTTCTCTTTCTTTAATCATTCCGTCATAATAATTTATTTTATCTTTTATTCCGTTTTCTATAAGTTGTTTTCTATTTTCCGACATTAGACCCCAATTAATACCGAATGCAAGCCATACAAACGCGAAGATAAAAAAAACGCAAATTATAAAATTGTTTTTCATTAGTTTTTTTCCTGTAGTCCAAAAATTATTTTTTTCATTTCGTTGACTCTATTTTTCCATGAATGAGTTTGAGCGAATGCGATTTGATTTTCTTTTGAAGATTTTCTTTTCCCCGATAGTATCGCTTCAAGATTATTTATAAATTCTTTATATGTTTCGGCGTAATAAATATATTCTTCAAAACTTTTTAATTCGGGAAATCCAATCGCCGATACGGGTATTCCGGAAGCGAGATATTCATAGCTTTTTAAAGGTTTGGTTATTTTCGTCCATTCGTTTTTTTTGCCGAGAATTAATCCGGCGGTGCAATTAGCAAGGAATCCGGGAAGCGATTCAACCTTTTTCATTCCAAGAAAATATACGTTTTTCAAATTTTTTAGCTGATTGAATTTCTGAAGATTAATGTCGCTGTAAAAAATATCGCCGATAAATATAACGCTTACGTTTGGCATTGAATTAGCTATAAAAATAGCCAGGTCTAAATCTACTTTTCCATTAATCATACCCATATGCAGTAATCTTGGCGAGGGAATATTTTTTAAATCGTCGGGTTCTTTAAGAGTTTCCGCGGCTTTTTTATAATTATCCGCGTCAACGCCGTTGTAAGTTAAAAACGCTTTTTCAGGAACTATTTCTTTAATTTTATTATGAACTCCGGCAGTAACGCAGAATACGGCGTCGCTTATTTTGCATAAGTCATTTTCTTGTTCCTGCATAATAATTTTTTTTCTGCCGGTTGTCATTATATTATAATTTTCTGCGCAATGATAAATTTTTAAAGAAGAAGGCAGAATTTTAAATAACGGAGCCGAATGAGGAACAAACGTCCATAACACCGGATTTATAATATTGAACTTGCAAAAAATTTTTAAAAGATAATTTGCTATGATTTTTTGGTTTATGGAATTAATTAAATGCGAATAATATCTTCCCGGCAATAATAAGGGAAGGTTTATTATATTCATTCCGTCCGTTTCATAATAAGGTTTTGCATATCTCAAAAATATTTTTTTATAAAGCTGGGGATGTTTTATCAGATGTTCTACTCCTGTTTCTTTTTGGCAAAAAAAGACCCGGTTGTTTTTTGCGAGAAGTTTCATCACCTGTTGTTTAGCCGTAATATGTTCCTCGTAATCCATTGAAGAAATACAGATTATATCTTTGCCTGATAATTCAAAATTCATATAATTAATTCTTAAAACCAGTTGCGTTCAGCATTCCGTATAAATTTAATTTAGCCATTATATACCAGAATGCGAAACCTATTTTATTATTAAACTTTTTTAAATGCGCTATGGTATTTTCATCAATTCCGGAAACTTTAATTTTTTCAAAACCGCCTTTTTGGAATAGTAATTTCATCGCTTTTGCGCCGCCTAAAAAATAATCGTGAGGATAAACGTTCTTATGCAGAGTGTATATGAATTTTTTTTTAGATAAGGCGTGAAGATAATAAACGGATTTTTGTTTCATATAAAAAATTCCCGAAGGATTAAGCAAATCGTAAATTTTTTTTATGGCTGCGATTGAATCGCTAAAATAAGCAAAACTCATATTGCAGGTAATTATATCAAATTTTTTTCCCTTAAAATCGTATTTTAAAAAATCTCCGATAAAAAAATTGTTTCTGCCGGAAATTTTTGGATTTTCAATTATATCTATTCCGTAAGCGTTTGCGCCCGCTTGCGACGCCGCATTGGTAAAATCTCCTTCCCCGCAACATAAATCAAGCAGCGAATTATTTTTTAATTGTTTTATTCCGGATATTGTATCAAGAATATTTTTTACGCTTTCAGGCCGTTTATTCAGCATTTGATATTTA
>DAINAU010000161.1:0-9523 GCA_036733285.1 bacterium | reverse complement strand
GATTATACTGCCGCAAAGATAAGTTCACAGAATGATGATGGCGCAGGAAAAGGAGATTTAAGATTTTCTACTTATAATGGAACAGCGCTAACAACGCGGATGATAATTTCCAATTCCGGCAATGTCGGTATCGGCTCGGCAAATCCGAATATGATACTCGATATAGCGGATACTTCTTCCGCCGGCGGAATACGAATTACAACCCACAATTCGTCAACTGTAAACGCTCCGATTAATATTGACAATTTTTGCAATTCAGCCGCTTACGGAGCGGCTCTGCAAATTCGTCGAGGACGCGGAACAAGCGATGTTCCAAGCGCAATTCTTACCAATGATGTTATTGGCGGAATTTATGCCAAAGGTCATATCGGAACGGGTTGGGGAACAAGCAATGTTGCGGCAATAAGAATGCTTGCCGCAGAGGATTTTTCGGCGACTAATCAGGGAACAAAAATAGATTTTGCCACTACTGATACAGGCGCGACTACAAGAAGCGTCAAAATGACTATAGCGTCAAATGGCAATGTCGGCATAGGTAAAACGAATCCTTCAAGAATATTAGATATTGAAGATATTTCTACTATCGAGGGAGGCGCAACTATTTCAACTCAAAATTCTTCGGTGACTAACGGCTTGTTAAATCTTGACAATTATACGAATTCAGTAGGTTCCGGAGCGAGCATTAATGTGTCAAGGGCGAGGGGAACAAAATCGGTTCCGGCTGCAATTCTTTCAGGAGATGTTATCGGCGGATTATGGGCAAAAGGGCATACCGGAACCGGCTGGACTTCTGGGAATATCGCGTCGATACGGATTCTTGCAGACGAAGATTTTTCAGCGACAAATCAAGGTTCGTCCATAGATTTTTCCACTACAAATTTAGGAACAACTTCTAAAACTGTAAAGATGACTATTAACGCCAACGGGAAAGTAGGCATAGGCACGGCAACCCCGGGTTATCTTCTTACAGTTAACGGAGAACCTGCGGCTAACGGATACACCGCATTTACAAATTATTCCGATAGGCGGCTTAAAACAAATATTAAACCAATAACTAATGTATTGGATAAAATTGTTCGGTTAAATCCGGTATCGTTTAATTATAACGAAAAAACAGGTTACAATTCCGAGCATTTGAAAAAAAAGTTTTTCGGTTTTATTGCGCAGGAACTTCAACAGATTTTTCCTGAAATGGTCGGCGAAATTGAGCTTAACAATGAGAAATATCTGGATTCTAACCTTTCAAGTCTGCCGGTATATTTGCTTCAAGCAATAAAAGAACAAGGCGAGATTATTGAAAAAAGTAAAATAAAAATGGAAGAACTTGAAAATATCGTCAATCAATTAAAAATTGAAATTGAAATGTTAAAGAAAAATAGAAAATAATAAAATGTTAATACAAGATTTTCGTTAGCGGATTTGTTAAAAATAAAAGTAAGAGATTTTAATTTCATTAATAAAAAGCCAATTAATACGGGTTTTATTGCCCAGGAACTTTATGAGGTTTATCCCGACCCCGTTTCGCGAGGCAGTGATAATTCAGTAGATGAGCCTTTGGGAATTGATTATGGAAAACTGACTCCGCTTATAATTAAATCTATTTAAGACCAAAATTTGATTATAAATTCTCAAAAAGAAGAAATCGAAAAGTTAAAAAATGAAATATCTATGATAAAAGAAAAGTTAAAATAAAGCGAAGTTAGAGAATAATTCACTAACGAAAAAAAGAAAAACAAAAAACTTTTTTATCAACCCGGCAAAATTAATTGCGGGGTTGATAAAAAAAATCAAAAAATAAGCCGTTTTTAAATTTTAATGCGTCAAAAACGCGGAATTAAAGCTCCATTGCCGCATTTTATATTTTTACAAATCATAACCGAACAGTAACAAATATTTTTCCAGATTAAATTCGGCTTATAAAACTACTTGCGGCAATTCTTCAAGCGATTTATTAATTAGCGATTGTTCAAGTTCGTAATTAATCAGTTGTTTGTTTAAATATTTTTCATATGAAGCCATATCAAAATGTCCGTGTCCGCTCAAATTAAATAAAATAATTTTTTCTTCGTTTTTATTTTTACATTCAATCGCTTTATCCACGGCGCATTTAATTGCGTGAGCCGATTCTGGCGCCGGTATGATTCCTTCTGTTTTGGAAAACAACGCGGCCGCGTCAAATACGGGAACCTGATGATAAGCTACCGCGTCAATTAAATTTAGTTCTTTTGCGTAACTTACAAGCGGCGACATTCCGTGATAGCGCAATCCTCCGGCGTGAATAGCCGCCGGAATAAACGAATGACCGAGAGTATGCATTTTTAAAGCGGGAGTCATTTTTGCAGTGTCGCCGTAATCATACGCGTATTTTCCTCGGGTCATACTCGGGCAGGAAAAAGGTTCGACCGCAATGATTTCAGGGTTTTTGGTTTTATTGATTTTATCCTGTACAAATGGAAAAGCAATCCCTCCGAAATTACTGCCGCCGCCGACGCATCCTATAATTATATCCGGATAAGAATTTAACGCTTCAAACTGTTTTTTACACTCGAGACCGACTACGGTTTGATGAAGTATTACATGATTTAAAACGCTGCCGAGCGCGTAGTTGGTGTTTTTTTCTTTAACCGCAAGTTCTATCGCTTCGCTTATCGCTATTCCAAGACTGCCAGGAGTATCGGGCATTTCTTTAATTATTTTTCTACCGAAATCCGTAACCGCGCTTGGACTCGGATGAATCGTTCCTCCCCAGCTCTGTATCATTGTTTTTCTAAACGGTTTCTGATCATAGCTTATTCGCACCATAAATATTGTAATCTTCATATCAAAAAAAGTTCCGGCTAACGCTAATGCGCTTCCCCATTGACCGGCGCCTGTTTCAGTCGAAAGATTGTTTATTCCGGATATTTTATTGTAATATGCCTGGGGTATCGACGTGTTTGGTTTATGGCTTCCCGCGGCGCTGACTCCTTCGTATTTATAAAAAATTTTCGCCGGTGTTTTCAACTCTTTCTCAAGACGCTTCGCGCGAATTAAAGGCGAAGGTCTCCATAATTTATAGATTTCAAAAACATCGTCCGGGATTTCTATCCAGCGTTCTCTGGAAACTTCCTGCTCTATTAAAGGTTTTGGAAAAATAACGGATAGATCTTCGGGCGTAGCGGGTCTGTTTGCCATCGGATTATAAGGCGGAGGCAACTGACCCGGGAAATCGGCTTGAATATTATACCATTTTTTGGGCAATTCCGATTCCGGTAAAATATATTTAATGCTTCCTTCCATAATGTTCACTCTCCATATATTTATTAACTGTATTTATTATACTTTTTAAATTATTTATATCAACAATTTTTTATAAAAATATTTAAATTGAAATATCCGCTTGAATTTTTATGTTTTTTTAATACAATTAATAATAATTTTGAATTTATCGGTTCTATTAAAGTTATGAACGAATTTATAAAAGTTATAACAACAATCGATTCGAAATCCAAAGCAGTCGATTTATGCCAAAAATCGGTCGAGCTTAGATTGACAGCTTGCGCGCAAATATCGGGTCCTATTCAAAGCATATACCAATGGCAAAACAAAATTGAAAGTTCGGAAGAATTCTATTGCGTATTTAAAACAAAAAAAGATTTATACCGGCGGTTAGAAGATTTTATAAAAAAAAATCATCCGTATCAAACGCCGGAAATTATCGCGATTAATATCGTTGCGGGCAGTTCTGATTATTTGAAATGGATTGAATCGGAAACAGTTTAATTTTAAAATTAAATAGTTTTGTCAAATTATTTTTTAAAACGCGGAGTATTAAATGAAAATAAAATTCTGGGGAGTTCGGGGGTCTATTCCAACGCCGGGAAAAACTACGGTCAGATACGGCGGAAATACATCTTGTATTGAAATTGAAACCGACAAAGGTTCTACGATAATTTTTGACGCGGGTTCGGGAATCAGAGAACTCGGATTTAAATTGCTGAAAAAAATGCCTGTTTCCGCTTATATTTTTTTTAGTCATACCCACTGGGATCATATTCAGGGCTTTCCGTTTTTTGTTCCTATATTCATACCTACTTCCACTTTAAAACTATACGCTCCTAAACCTTTAAAAGAATCGGAAAGTCTTGAAAGCATTATGAAAAACCAAATGAGTTATCAAGTTTTTCCCATAAGTCTCGACGCGATTCAGAATATGAATTCAAAAATTCAATACAATGATATTATCGAGGGTAAAATAAATATTCCCGAACTTGAAAATGAAGGAATAACTATTTTATCTCAATATATGAATCATCCGGTCGTGTGTCTCGGTTATAAAATAATATACGATGGAAAAACTATCGTATATACCGGCGACAACGAGCCGTATTACAATGTGTTTGATAAAAATCTTTCAATAAACAAATCTTCCGGCGATAAAGCAAAAAGCGTTTTATTCGACGACGAAGAAGACGACGTGGACGATAAGGAAGCGGAAAACACAGTTGAAATGATGAATAAAAAATTTATTAATTTCATTCGCGATTGCGATTATTTAATATCCGATTCTCAATATACGGAAGAAGAATATAAAACAAAACTCGGTTGGGGGCATACGTCCATTGAAACTAATATCTCAAGAGCGCTGGAAGCAAAAGTAAAACGTTTGATTCTTTTTCATCACGAACCTATGCGCGGCGACGACGCGCTTGACGAACTGATACGAAACCACCGCAAAAGTTTGGCGGGGTCCGGAAACAGCATTGAATTGAGCGCCGCTTATGAAGGACTTGAAATCACGATATGATAAAATAATATGATAGCCCTGCGTTTAAAATATTGCGACGGCTAAAAACTTGAATTAAAAATTATCTTTATTCGCAATCCCATTTGTTGCGAAAATTATTTTTTCGGAATGGAACGTTTAGAAAGCGACGCTTAAGTTTTTTATAACAAATATTTATGACTGAATTATTTAATGAAAAACTTTTTAACCGGTTATGTTCGGATTATATTGCAGGAAAACTCGATAAAAAAAATAATATCTTAAAAGGGAATATCCTGCCTCCCGATAATATAACCGATATGTATCCTGAAAAAAATTCTGAGATTTATAATTATTATAAGGCGCTGGGCGAATCAAGCGTCACAAAAAAAGAATATGCCGCCGCTGTTATGAACGGCGGAATGGCAACGCGGTTCGGTTCCGGAGTAAAAGGAGTAGCGGAAGTTTATAATAATAAATCGTTTTTACAAATTAAAATCGAATTCATAAAAAAAATCAGCGAGCAATACGGCGTTCAAATTCCCGTTTTCATAATGAACAGCATATTTACCGATAAAATAACCAGACAACATTTTGAATCAAATAATTATTTCGGATACGATAAATCCAATATTGTTTTTTTTAATCAGTATGTTTTTAAAAGATTGAACCCTGACGGAACCGTATTCTCAGATAACGACAACCTTTTTTACGGATGCGGGCACGGCGATTTTTTTTATGCATTCAACGAATTTGCCGCGCCAAATTTAGATAAAAAAATAAAATATATTTTTTATTCTAACGTGGATAATCTTGGCGCCGCGTTCGACCCGGTAATACTCGGCTATCATATTTCAAAAAATAAAAATGTCACCGTTGAAGTCGCTAAAAAGAATAAAGGGGATAGGGGCGGAGCTCCGGCAATAGTCGACGGAGTTCCTCAAATAGTGGAAGAGTTTAAATTTCCGGCGTCGTTCAATCAGGATTCGATAAAAATATTCAACTCCGCAAGCTATACGTTTTCAATCGGTATTTTCAGGAAAAAAATCGAACTGCCTTTTTATGTTGTTGAAAAAAAAGCCGGAGATTCGACTGTAATACAATTTGAAAGACTTGCGGGCGATATAACGATGTTCGAAGATTCGAATTATATTGAAATAGACCGGAATATAAGATTTCTTCCGGTAAAAACAAAAGAGGATTTGGAAAGCGTTTCTTTAACGCTAATGAATTTTGAAAAAAAACTATGATAAATTATCAAGCGATAAAAAGATTGGATATTGCTCAGGACGAAAACGGAAACACCGTAGTTGTTTTAAAATCAGACAATGAAAAAATACTGCTTATATCCATCGGCGAGACCGAAGCCCATTCGATTTATCTCGCTTTAAACGATAAAAACTACGAACGCCCGCTGACGCACGATTTGATTAAAACTATTCTCGATTCGTTTAAATATGCGGTTGAAAAAATTTTGATTACAAAACTTGAAAAAAATATTTATTATTCGATAATAAGATTATCGGCTGAATCGGGCAAAGAAATTTTTCATATCGACAGCCGCCCGAGCGATGCTATCGCCATAGCGTTAAGATTCAAAGCTCCGATTTTTGTTAATGAAGATTTATTGAAATAATAATTATGAAAAAAGAAACTCCAGAACAGAGTCTGAAAGAAATAGTCTGCTATAAATCAATCCCCGACAAGTTTATTATCCGTTATTTCGACGTTCTTGAAAACGAAGCCGCGCCGGAAGAAATCCCTTATATTGAATGCGTGTTAGCTTATAATAAACCGGATATTCAAATGGCTGTCATCAAATATATTCAAAGAACTGAAAGTATTGTAACTTCGCCGGTTTTATTAAAACTCATTAATTCTCCGGAAACAAAATTCTATGTTAAAATGGAATCGCTTCTGACCTTGAGTAGACTCGATAAAAAAGGGAAAGCCAAACATATCATTGAAAAATTGATTGAAAAAATTTCGCTTAATTCTTTAAAAACCGTCAACGCTATTCAGAATATTCCCGCTGAAAAATTGAATAATATAATTATAGAATCTTTAAACGAAACGTTTAGTATTCATTGCGGAATAAAAGTCGAAAACATCAAGGCAAGACAAACCGATGAATTTTCGGCGGCGGGAAAATATACATTATGGACAAATCTCGAACAAAATCTCGATTTTCGGGCGCTTTTAAATTTTTCCGATGAAACAGGAGCGAAATTTATCGAACAACTCTATAAAACGGATTTGATAAAATTCGATAAGGTCCCTATCGACGAATACGGAATAATATTCAACTCGCTCCCTGCGTTTAACCTTATTCTTGAAAAAATTGTCACGCGGTTCGCTAAAGAAAATATTGCCGCAGATTTTTCCAAATTAAAATTTCTTAAGTTCAGAGATATAACCCTCGCTGAAAAAGCCGATACTGTCTTTGTTTATGAAATTAATTCCGAACTCGGAAAAATCATATTCGGACTTACAATATATGAAAACAATTCTTCAAGAATTAATAATCTGACCGAAGTAATTGAATCTCTTTTTATCAATTTCTGCGAAGGAAACAAACAACTGTCGCAAAGAACTAAATTCGAAATCTCGTGCGGGATAACCGGTTTTTCAATTGAAGATTCCGGTTTGAAAAATAATTTTGAAAAAGCTATGGAATCAAGAATTATTATTGACAACATTTCTTTTATGAACATAAAAAAAATCTATGATTCTCTTATCGCCAATCTTGAAGCGGACAAAAGACAAACAATGAGATTATCGGCTAAAATCGATTTTATCGTCGGAATGTGCGATATTCTCAAACCCTCTTTGAAAGATTTTGTTTTATTGAAAATAAATCAAATTAATCCTCAATTTGAAAATATAATATCCGATAAACTTATAGACGAAAATTATTTTATAAAACTTTCCGACGCGTCCGTAAAAAAAATCATCGACAAACTTGACGATATTGATATCGCTCATTTAATTTTGTTTTTCACTCCTGAAATAAAAAATAAAATTATATCCAATTGTTCGCATTCAAAATTTAAATTAATTAATGATTTGATAAACGACTATAATTTTAAATCTGCAAGTCCCGCAAAAATCAACAAAACAAAAGACAGACTCGTTGATTTTATTAAAGAAATCTGTTTATCGGAAGAATGCAGAATATCCGAAATTGTAGGACGGGTTACAAAAAATTTGTAGGCTAAAATGATTGACTCCCACTGTCATTTATACGACGAAAAATACGACGATATATTGGAAACCGCAGTTGACGGGAATCTGACCGCAATAGTTAATTCCTGCGATTCGCCGGCTGTTTTCGATAAAGCGAAAAAAATGTCGGAAAATTTCGGCAATCTTTATTTTACCGCCGGAATACATCCTCACAATGCGGACAAAGACTTTAATTCTGTTCGCCGTATAATTGATTATTTGGACCATCCCAAATGTCTTGGAATAGGAGAAATAGGTCTGGATTATTTTTATTCTTTCAGTGAAAAATCGATTCAGAAATCAGTTTTTGAAAAACAACTCCAAATCGCCTGCGATTATAAAAAAAATATTGTCGTTCATTCGAGAAACGCTGAAAACGATATTTTTGATATTTTGAAAAACATAAAAAATATCAATATACTGATTCATTGCTACACAGGACCCTTGAAAATTCTCGAGCAGGCGCTGAGTTATGAAAATTTTTTTTTCAGCGTCGGCGGAATGATAACTTTTAAAAACAACGAAAATATAATGAATATTTTAAAAATTATTCCTCTGCCAAAATTATTGATCGAGACCGATTCGCCTTATCTTTCGCCCGTTCCGTATCGAGGCAAAATAAATATGCCTTCATATATAAAATATTCGTATCAAAAAATATCCGAAATTTTAGATATTGATTTTGGAAAACTCGATAAAACCATAGACGATAATTTTAATTTGAATTTCAAATTTTAAAATTAGAACCTTTCAGTATTTTTCAATAATATTCTTGCCGTAAATGCAAGAAATTTATTGATAAGATACTAATTTACAACTGCGCCGCTTTTCTTAATGCAATATAAATTTTTTAAGAGGCGAACATGAAAAAAAACCGATTAAACATTCAGATATTTATACGATTTTTTCGATAATTTTTATGAAAAAAAAGCGAGGTTTGCTTTGCGGGAGATGTCTATTTTTTTTCTAATGCAGGATTTGGGATTATAAAATATTTTCCATATACCGCATCTAAACAAACCGCCAAAATATATATAATACAATCAAAAAATAAATAGTCGGAGATTTTATTATACTGCTTCGCATTTTAAATATTGTAATTGATTTTTTAGGATTTAACAATTAATATTAAAAAAACTGTGTATAAAAATTGAGCGTTGTCTTTTTAATGTTTAAGAATTTTGGAATATGAAAAAAGTAACCTTCTGCGCCATAATATAAATCAAAAATATATTGTATTTTAAAAGGGCGCTGCGCGTTATAATATAATTATGAATCAGCGTTTGACATTATATCGTTTTCTAATACTAAGGGCGCAACTAGCTTTAATATAATTTTGAATAATAATCGTTTGCAGTAAATCTTATTATTTCTCGACAGTCTTAAGTTCTTAAGATTATTTTATATTCCAAGATTTATCAATTTTTGATTTTTCAATCGCTAAATCAATCCACTGCTGCATAAATTTTGGCTATTTTCCTAAATATTGTTGTTAAATGCCTTGATTTTTTTTCTAAAATATGATACTATAGATAATAAAAATTATGCTGGAGG
>DAINAU010000160.1:0-9578 GCA_036733285.1 bacterium | reverse complement strand
TTTTGCTTAAATCCGGAGCTTTTATCAGCGCGAACTAATTTATTATTTAGCGCTGGTTCGGAATTTTTTATTCAGTTTGTCAATTATATTTTTGCCTGCGACCAGGCGGCTGGCGCAGTCCAAAGAAATGGAAATTCTAAAAAAAATAATTTAACAATTTATTAGGCATTGGAAGCAAAACATCGGACAAAAAACAGTTTTAATGTAATTATGAATTTTTAATTAAAAATATCAAATAACCGCATCCGTTAAATCAGTTTAATCTATTTACATCTGTGTTAAGATGTTTTTTAACGCTGATTGATTACAGATTTAACAGATTTACACGGATTTTTTATTTTTTATTATTTTGTTATTTATTGTTCGAGATTGGCTTTTTCTATTTTCGTGAACTCGACCCTCAGGCGGCTAATATTTAATCGGTTTCGGATTAAATTTATTTTAATAAAAAAATACGTGAGTTTTTTTTATTAATTATTATAATACCGGAAAATACGATGGAAGCCGTTTAAACAATCTATAAAAATTTTAATGGCGCCAAGTTTTAAATTAGGAGAAAAATAAAATTGAAAACCTCTGAAATAAGGAAGATTTTTTTAGAATTTTTTAAAGGAAAAAATCATGCGATAGTGGAGAGTTCTCCGGTAATACCATACGAGGATCCCACGCTTCTTTTCACGAACGCGGGAATGAATCAGTTTAAAGACGTTTTGCTCGGAAAAGAAAAACGAGATTATAAAAGGGCGGCTTCTTCGCAGAAATGCATAAGAGCCGGCGGAAAACACAACGACCTTGAAAACGTGGGTCATACGTCGCGGCATCTGACTTTTTTTGAAATGCTCGGCAACTGGTCGTTCGGCGATTATTATAAAAAAGACGCTATAAAATGGGCGTGGGAATTTTTGACTGAAACGCTAAAGCTTCCGGTTGAAAAATTATATGTTTCAATTTACAGAGACGACGATGAATCATTTAAAATTTGGAATAAAGATATAGGCGTTCCGGAAAATAAAATTATCCGGCTGGGCGACGTTCCAAACGGAGACGAAGAAAATTTCTGGTCGATGGGACCCACCGGTCCTTGCGGTCCCTGCACCGAAATACATTACGATACTGGGAAGCAATGTTCGCTTGGCAATCGGAACTGCGGAGTCGCCTGCGACTGCGACAGATTTCTGGAAATTTGGAATAATGTTTTTATGGAATTCAACAGAGATGAAAAGGGAAATCTGACTCCGCTTAAAATGAAGAGCGTCGATACGGGAATGGGACTCGAACGTCTTGCGGCTATTTTACAAAACAAAGAAACTAATTTTGACATTGATATTTTCGAACCGGTAATATCGGGCATTGAAAAAATATCTCGAAAAAAATATAAGGAAAATCCGGATCCTTTTAGAGTGATAGCAGACCATATCAGATGCTTGAGTTTTGCAATAGCCGACGGCGGTTTGCCGTCCAACGAAGGACGCGGCTATGTGCTGCGCAGAATTTTAAGACGCGCTTTGAGATACGCGAAAAAAATAGGAATCAACGAACCTTTTTTATTCAAACTTGCGGATACGGTCATATTTTCGCTTGGAGACACTTATCCTGAACTGTCGTCCAAAGAATCGCATATTAAAAAAGTGATATTCGCCGAAGAAGAAAGATTTCTTCAAACATTAGACAGGGGCATTGAAATTTTCAATAAAATTTCCGCGGGTTTAATCGAACAAAAAAAACAAACCATAAACGGCAAAGACGTTTTTCTTTTATACGACACGTTCGGATTTCCGGTTGATTTAACTGATTTGATGGCGAAAGAAATCGGACTTGGATTGGATATAAAAGGGTTTGAGGCGGAAATGGAGATTCAAAAGGAAAACTCCAAGAAACACTCGAAATTTGCGGCGGATTATTCCGTCTCGGATGAGAACAAATTCATCCGGTTTACTCCACAAAAAAGCGAATTCTGCGGGTACTCGGAATTTAAAACTGAAAGCAGGGTTATAGCGTATAGAAAAAATTTCAAAGAAGATTTCATCGAATTGATTCTTGAAAGAACGCCTTTTTACGGAGAATCGGGAGGGCAGATAGGCGACACGGGAATAATAAGATTGAAGAACAATATTACGTTGAAGGTTCTGGACGCGGTAAAATTAAACGATGAAAACATTTGTATTTGCAAACCGCCTGCGGAGATTTCGCTGAAATCTTTTGAATTATCTCCGGACGACGTTATTTACGCTGAAATCGACATAGCTCGCAGAAAAAATATTCAGAAAAATCATACGGCGACGCATCTGCTTCATAAAGCTTTGCGGCAAGTAGTCGGGAATCATTGCGAACAATCGGGGTCGAACGTTTCGAACAGGCAATTCAGATTTGATTTCTCGCATTATGAAAAAGTTTCCGCGGAACAATTGTCGGAAATCGAAAAAATCGTCAATTCAAAAGTTCAGGAAAATCTTAAAGTCGAAATTTTTAACGCTGATATTGAAACCGCAAAAAAAATGGGAGCAACCGCTTTATTCGGCGAAAAATACGGGAACATCGTAAGAGTAGTAAAAATAGAAGATTTCTCAATGGAATTGTGCGGCGGCGCCCACATAGGGATGCTTGGAGAAATCGGCGTTTTTAAAATATTAAGCGAGTCCGCGGCAGCCGCCGGAATCAGAAGAATAGAAGCGGTTACCGGAACCGAAGCGCTGAATTATTATTTCAAACTCGAACAAATATTAAATAATATGTCGGCTGCGCTCGAAACAGACAGGACGGCGTTATTGGTGAAAATTGAAAAATTAAAAACCGAATATGGCAAACTGCTCAAAGAAAACGAGGAACTCAAACTAAAATCGCTTACTTCGGGGATTTCCGAATATTTCGGCAAAACCGAAACTATTAACGGCATTAATTTTTTATTTCTTGAATTTCATAACGGCGACATTGAACAGATTAAAATGATTGCGGACGAATTCAGGAAGAAATATCAGAAATCGGGAATAATACTCGCAGCCAATATCAACGATAATTCTAAAGCCGTATTATGCGTAGGTTTAACCAAAGATATGACTGGAAAATTTAAAGCCGGAGACGTAGCGAAAATTATTACGACGATAACCGGCGGCGGCGGCGGCGGAACTCCTATGTTTGCGCAAGCTGGAGTGAAAGACGTTTCCAAATTGAAATTTGCAATCGACGAATTTAAAAAAACATTATGATTAGTAATTATTATGAACTCTAAAAGAATTTTTGAATTACATAAAAACGGAAAACTTGAAATAAACTGTAAGACTAAGATTAAAAATAAAGATATTTTATCCTGCGTATATACTCCGGGAGTAGCCGAGGTCTGCAAAAAAGTTATCGCGTCGAAAAAAAACGTATACGATTATACCATAAAAAATAATATGGTGGCGGTAGTCAGCGACGGCAGCGCGGTGCTTGGACTTGGAAATATAGGACATTACGGCGCCATGCCTGTTATGGAAGGAAAATGCGCTTTATTCAAAGAGTTTGCGGGAATCGACGCGTTTCCAATTTGTCTCGCGACTCAAAATCCGGATGAGATAATTCAAACCGTCGTTAATATTGCTCCGGTATTTGGCGGAATTAATCTTGAAGATATATCCGCGCCGAGATGTTTTTATATCGAACGGGAATTAATAAAACGACTCGATATCCCTGTTTTTCACGACGATCAGCACGGAACCGCCGTAGTTGTCCTTGCCGCCGTCATTAATTCATTGAAACTAACAAAAAAGAAAAAAGACAAAATCAAAGCGTTTGTGATTGGAGCCGGAGCGGCTGGAACCTCGATAATCAATTTGCTTTTAAAATACGGAATCAAAAATATTATGGCGGCTGATAAATACGGAATTATTTATAAGGGAAGAAAAAAAGGGATGGATCCGTATCTTGAAGAATTGAGTTTGAAAACGAATAATGAATTGATAAAAGGAGATTTGGAAAAAGGGTTTGAAGGAACCGATGTTTTTATCGGAGTATCCGCCGGAAATATAGTAAAACCGGAATGGATAAAAAAAATGAACGATAAACCCGCGGTGTTTGCAATGGCTAATCCGGTTCCTGAAATAATGCCGGAAACAGCTAAACTTTACGGCGCGTATATAGTCGGTTCGGGCAGAAGCGATTACCCGAATCAGATAAACAACGTATTATGTTTTCCGGGAATCTTTAAAGGATTGTTGAAATATAAAATTAGAACTGCGACTGATAAAATTAAAATCAAAGCGGCGGAAGCCATAGCCAATCTTGTGAAACCTGATATATTATCAGTTGACAAAATACTTCCGTCGGTTTTTGATAAGGGAGTTTCAGACGCGGTGGCGGAATCGGTTTTAATAAAATGATTTTTCCGAATCGTATAATCGCAGAGACTTTGTTACTATTCAAATTTATTTATAAAAAAACCGTTAAAACGGTTAGTAAATAACGATTTGATTTTTATAATTTTCCGTAATTAATTGCGGAGTTTATGAAAATAATCCCAAAACCAAAACCGTTTTAACGGTTTAAAAAAGTAGCCGAATAGCAACGAGACTTCTAATAAAAAAAATATTTTCATACGAGATTCAATTTGGAAATTAAATTTTGATTCTTGACTTTTAAATTCTTATAAATTATAGTTAAATATAAATGGGAAATTTTTCAAAATTATCGTTATCGTTATTCAATTACATTTCTATCGGCGTAATCGCTTTTATAATTTCTTTCGCGTTAACTCCGTTAGCTCGTTTTTTTTCTTTGAAATTCGGTTTTGTCGATAAACCGGATTATATACGAAAACTTCACGATAAACCACGACCTTTGATGGGCGGATTGGCGATATACGCTGCATTTATTTCCACAATAATTTTTTGTTACTATTCTATCGAGCCCTTTTATAAGCTGATGCCTTATAAGAATTATACCGGATTATTATTGGGTTCTCTACTTATGCTTATGATAGGTATTTTCGACGATATGTATAGTTTAACGCCTTTTTTAAAATTATTTCTTCAGATTGTTCCGGCTATCATTCTGTTTTATTACGATTATAAAATTGATTTATTGACAAATCCTATTACCGGCGAAACCATTAATCTTGCCGAGCCAGTGAGTTTTGTTTTAACGATTATTTGGGTGATTTCCTTGACTAACGCCATAAATTTAATCGACGGAATGGACGGTCTTGCAATAGGCATAACAATAATCGGCAGCGCCACTTTATTCATAATCGCTTTAAACAGAGGGACAGAAGATATAGTGTCGGCTATTTTAACAGTTTCCATTTTGGGAGCCGCAGCCGGATTTATAAAATATAATTTTCCGCCGGCTTCGATTTTTATGGGCGACGCCGGAAGTCTTGTTATCGGTTTTATAATGTCGGTTATCGGCATAACCGGAATTAATAAAAGCACCACGGCTATAGCGTTGATGGTTCCAATAGCGGCTGTAGGTCTGCCGGTATATGACACGTTATTCGCGATTTTAAGACGGACAAGACGCGGCAATAAAATATTCAGCGCTGATTCGGAACATATCCATCACCGTTTACTGAAAGTCGGTTTGTCTCACAGGCAAACTCTCCTTTTGTTATACGGTTTAAGCGTTTATTTCGGAGTAATCGCATACGCCTTTTTAAAAATTCCGAATCAAATGGCGTTTCTGCTTCTTATTTTTTTCATTTTCAGCATTTTTATTTTAGCTTCGTATTTAAGAAAAAAAGAGGTTAAAATATATATTCGTCAAAAAGAAGAGTCTATAAAAAAGGAAAACGATATTATTCATAAGAATTAATATTCGATTTAACCCGGAAAACTCAATGCGGAATTTTTATAAAAGATTTTTCTATCCCGCGATTTTTTTTCTTGTCGCATGGATTTTTTTTTCGGTTTATAATTATTTTAAATTCCGCGATTTCGCGGCTCCGCTAAAACCCGCGCTTTCGTTTTTCTCGGCGATTTTGAATATTCAAAGTTTTTTCTTTTCAAAAACCCCGTCTTTAATAATTGTTTTAATAATGTGCGTCATATCTTATAGAATAGGCGGAATACTGTTTAAAATATTCAATATAGAAACCGAACTTGATTTAATGGAAAAAAATATCTACAGACTCGCGACCGGTTTTGGAGCGCTCGGCTATTCCATATTATTTGCGGGATTAGCGGGATTATTGTATAAAATTCCTTTGACTATTTTTTTTTTAATATTGTTCGCGGTTTGTCTATGGAAATTTCCGTTAACCGATTTTATATTCAAAGTCAAACCGAAAGTCGATTTGATTTCACTTTTTATACTAATTATTTTATCTCTTTTCATAGTTTTGAATTTTATTATGGTTTATTCGCCGGAAATTTTTTACGACGCGCTTGTTTATCATCTTGCGGTTCCTAAAATATATCTGGAGCATAATCGGATTATAAATATACCGTATATCGCGCATTCGAATTTTCCTTCTCTGCAGCAAATGCTTTATTTAACGGCATTAATTCAGGGCGATGCAACAACGGCAAAAATGCTTCATTTTATTATGGGTTTATCTACTCTTATGCTCATATATTGCGGAGTTTCAAAAAGTTTTAAATTAAAATATTCGGGATTAACAGCAGTTCTTTTTTTTTATTCTCAGGATACGGTTTCCTTTAATTCATGGCATAGCGGCAACGACGTCGCTTCGACGTTTTTTTTTACGGCGGCGCTCTCGGCGGCTTTAAATTTATCGCGCAAAAACAAAATTGAATTTTTTTATATCAGTTCGATTTTTTTAGGTTTGACGATGGGCGTAAAATATACCGCTTTTTTTTCTGTAGCCGGATTATTCGCCGTTTTGAGCTTCTACTTGTTTAAAATGCCGGATTTGAAATTTAAACGCGTTTCGATTTGTTTATTGAAATCCGCCGCAATTATTTTTTTAATAATGGCTCCATGGTTTTTGAAAAATTTTTGGAATACCGGAAATCCGGTTTATCCGTTTTTATCCGATGTTTTCAATAACGAAAATCTTGCGGAAACCGGAGTAAGCAAAAATATTTTAAATTTGAAATCTAAAATCTTTTCATTTTCTTTTCAAAAGTTTTTTTATTCATTCTGGGATTTGACTATGTCGAATAGCGAAGGCGGAATTCTTTTTTTAGCGTTTTTACCGCTTGCGGTTTTAGTATTTGTCCGACGCGAAACAAACGCGGCTATTCTGCTATTCGGGTTTGGCGTTTCTTATTTTTTCTGGTATGCCGGAGGTCTTGGCGATTACAGACTTCTTATGCCGGCGACTGTGATTTTGTCGGCAATTACAAGTTTTTGCGTTTGTTTAACCGCTGAAAAAAATAAAATTATTTTCATTCCGGCATTTTTTATAATACTCTTGTCGTTTTTTTTTAATAATCTTATGCTATTTGAAAATATCAGAGTTGCGGAATATTTTCAAAAAAAAATATCGTTAAGCGATTATCTTTCAAAACCGAAAATGTTGTTTCCAAGATATTGTTATAAAACTATAGAATGGGCAAACTCGAATCTTGATTCCAAATCGAAAATAATGCTTGTCGGAGAAAGCAGAGGATACTACATCAAGAATAAATATGCCGGATATTCGGTAGAACTTAATAAGCAGCCTTTAATGGAGTTTATAAAAAACGCGGTTGACGCGAATGATTTATATGAAAAAATTAGGCAAAGCGGCATAACTCATTTGCTGATAAATTATTGGGAAGCGATGCGAGTAAATCCTTCGTATAATACGTTTTATTGGAACCGGAAAGACAGAATTGTATTCGACGAATTCTGGAAAAAACATATATCGCTTGAATATTTTAAACACGGTTCTTTTTTATATAAAATTAACGCGTCGGTTGCAAAAGGAAAATCTCCTTTAAATCTGCTTGAAGAATTGGAGAAGAATAAATGGGATAAATCGAGAATTCTAAATATTTATTATAAAAATCGCGAATACGACTATATGATTGACGAATATGAATTTTTGCAAACCGTTGGATTCGAAACCGGTCAAATGATTTCGGAAATAAAAAAACTAAAAAAATATTATTGTTGCAAATAATACTAATCCGCTTTCAAAATTATGAAAAAAAATTTTAGAACGGCGGATTAGTATTAAACCGAACCATTTCGGTTTAGTAATTTTGACAGCGGTTCGGTATAACAACGCTGAAAGCGTTGAATTTTAAATAAACTGCGGTATAAAAACACTTGCGTATCCAACCCTGAATAAGGGTTGAATTTTATACTGTTTTGAAATTCGACCCTTTCAGGGTCGCTAACTTAAATCATTTCTTTTTCCGTTGATTTCACAACGGCTATGTGAAATTCTACGCTCTTTGCAACTTGATGCAACTTTCAGGGTCGTTCGTAACAATTTCAACAAAAAATAAAATTATACAAATCACTTTTGATTTTTGTATTGTATCAAAGTCATAACGGCGACAAGACCCAAAATAAATAAAAATCCGAATACCCTGATTTTATTTATTACAATAAGCGCTATATCCTTGAAAATTCCGGATTGCAGGGTTTTCAAAACTACGGTTTTATTGTCTGGAAAAGGTCCGTTAAGAAATATCAGGGAGAGAGTTAAAAAGACCGCGGCGGTTATGTTTAAAATTCCGGATTTGGGAAAAGTCAGATAATTCAACGCGGTTATCTGAAGCGGAATAAAAAATATCACATATTGAATCCAAGCGTTTTTTAAAAACAGTATCATAGCGGCTAATGAAATAGCGCAAAGGAATAATTTATCTTTATTATTTGACAAATCAGTTTTTAAAGAAAATAAAACAACAAACGCTAAAGATAAATATCTTAAAAAAATCCCGACGCTTCCGAATTTACTGAAACTCTGATCTATAAAGATTCTGTCGTTTGCTTCAGCTAAAGAAAATCTGTAATAAATAAATTTCAACCAGTCTTTCCACCATTCGACTGGAAATTGAACAATCAGGATCGCAATCATAACAACCAAGAAAAAACCGGCGCCGCTTAAAAGAATCGGTTTGAATTTTTTATTTTTAAAAAAAGCAAACAGAAAAAAAACATAAAAAAAAGTAAAATGAATTTTAATCAAAAATAAGAGCGCTAAAAATAAACCGGAAAAGAAATTTTTTTCTTTAACAAAAAAATAACAGGATAAAGTTGCAAAAAGAAAAGAAAGTTCATTATTATTTGCCGCGGCAGCATTCCAGATTATACCGGGGTGGAAATGGGTTATGATTAAAAGAAACAAAAGACTGATTATAGCGTTTTTATTCAAAAGTCCGCATAATCTGATCCAGACTGCAAACGCGGCTATCAGATAAAAGATATTCAAAAACAAATATAAATTTAAGTTCGCCGAATAATCGGATTTTACAAATAAACTGACATAACTCAGAAATGCAGGACTATAATAAAAACCGGAACCGGTTATCGACGAACCGGCGTAAGATTTGAAATACGGACTGCAACCGGATTGAACCGCATATTTTAAAGCTTCAGTGAAACAAGTTAAATCAGAAAATCCAAAACCCTCTTTGTAGATAAAATAATTCATATCACTGCTGTCCAAAAAAAATTTACAAATCCCAAGGCAACTCTAACTGTTC
>DAINAU010000159.1:0-9625 GCA_036733285.1 bacterium | reverse complement strand
GCCGGAATATGACGATTATCTTCAGAATTTAATCAAAAATATTTCAAAAGTAACCGAAGAAATAAATAAAATAAAACAAAACGAAAATCCGGAGGCATACGCTTATTTATCCGATTTAAGGAATAATGCGGTTGAAGCGGTAAATAATTTGTTAAAACGCAGAGATGAAATAATAAATAATTTAACATTTGAAGAAACCAAAGAATTATATGAAAATTCAAATACCAGATTATCGCCGGAATTTGAAAAAATAAATTTATTATCAACAAAACAAGTTCTTTATAATAAATTGAACATTGAAATGTTTGAAGCCGAAAATAAAGCCAAAAAAGAACCTGCAACGGAAACGGCTCCCGAAACGAAAAAAGATAAATCTGCAGAAGAAACGGCAAACGAATTGAATAAAATCGATTCAATAATTGAAACAAACGAATTTGAAGACGATTTTGAAAACGAACCCGAATCCAATAAAAATATTCCAGAACAGGAAAACATTGGATTTACTCAAGAAAATATTAAAGATATAAATCAGATAAACGAAGGCGACGCTATTATTGCAAATAATTCTAAAATTATTATTAACAAAATTAATGACGACGACACTTTTGAAATAACGCATATACTTGAAAATCAGGAGCCGGACGAATTCGGTGAAGACGAAACAATGGATATGACTGTAACCGGAGATTTAATAAAAGCATTATTAAACCAACCCAATACTACGGTTATTAAGAACTCTTTAAATAATCAACCGCCCGCAAGCGCAACCGCAGCTTCTAACCTTGAGACAGGTCAAACTATACCTCAAACCAACACGGGCGTAAATCAAGCCGCAAACGTTGAAATCGATAATCTCAAAAATCAGTTTATGTCGCTTGGTATAAATGCCGGTAATGATTTTGCAAATACCGAACTCAAAAACGCCGGATATTCAGACGAACAAATTAAAACTACTATCCGCCAATGGAATGATGAAAAGGATAATATGTCCGTTGATGAACGCAATAAATTAAAAAAAACAGCATATACTGATACTGCCACAGGTTTAAAAAATAAAAATTACTGGATAGCCAATAAATATTCGGAAAAAGATTTTTCGGCTGAAAACAAAAATATTGCAGTATTGGATATAGATGATTTCCGCAGATTTAATAATAAATACGGTCACGAAGTAGGCGATGCCGTTTTTGAAATATTAGGTAAAGTAATTAATAAAATTTCAGAAAAATACAAAGGCAAGCTTGAAGGCGTTCGCTTCGGCGGCGAGGAAATTGCAATAATCGGAAACGGATTAACGCAGACGGAATTGAAAAATATTGTTGACGAAATGCGAAACGAAGTCAGCGCTAAATCAGTTCAGCAGCATTTACAGGAAAACGATATTGTATTGGAAAACGCAAGCGATGAATTGAATAATGAAAATTTATTTTTTAGCGCAGGCGTAGGTAAAAATTTCAACGAAGCTGACGCGCGGCTTTACGGTGCAAAAGACAAAGGGAAAAAACAAACAATCTCGGAAATAGACGCGCCGGATATTCAAAAATTAAACGAAGGAAAATTCACAAAAGCAATCTCAAAATTAGAAGATTTATTATATGACTTTCATTTATTAAGCAATAATTCTCTGCAATTAAATGAAAATTCCAACGAGTATAAAGATGTAGATTTTAAGTTAAAAGATAAGCTGGTTGAAATAAGAGATAAGATTTTAGAATTAAATGAATTAGCGAAAAAATATAACCTCGACCTTGACAATACGCTAAAAGTGTTGTATAATATAAATAAAAAGGAGTTGTTTGATAATGTCAAGAACAATATCAATAACAGTAACACCATTTCAAAGGAAGCTTTGGGAAGAGTGCGAAAAAGCGCGATTGGAACGCAAAGACCGTTGGGTAATACCACCGCTAGCGGAACTGCAGAGACGGTTTCCGTTGAATCCGGAAAAACAGAAACAACACGCGACAGCATAACCGAACCCCAACAAACACAATCAAATCAAGAAACCCAAACTACGCCTGACGAGCAAATTCCGTCTAACGCCGATGACAATCTGCAATTATCTTATTCCGATTCGTCAATACCCAAAACAGTCGGAGTAAATGCAAAATTATTAGAAACCAAACTAAATCAATTAACGAATAACTGGAAAAACAAACCTAAAATAATTGTTCATCAGACAACCAAAGCTTTACCGCAGAATTATCAATTAGCGGCAAAAGATAATCTCTCAAATATCGAAGGCATTTTTGACCCGAAACGGAATGAAATACATTTGATAGCGGATAATATAAACTCATTCAAACGCGCTCAGGAAGTATTGTATCACGAAACGCTCGGGCATTACGGCTTACGCGAATATCTTGGCGACAGATTTGATACTGTAATTGCGCTGGTATTCAAATCGCTCGGAGCTGACGGCTTACGCGATGTGGCTGATTTATATAATTTAGATTTAAAAACTTTTCAGGGCAGAAAAACAGCGGCTGACGAATATCTTGCGCGTCTTGCAGAAAAACCGTCTATTAATCCTAATTTATGGCAGCGCGTTATCGCTAAAATCCGCGAACTCCTGCGCGAAATATTCCCGTCATTAAAATTTACCGACGCGGATATTCAATACCTGCTTGCAAAATCAAGGGAAACGATTATAAATAAAAATCAGAATTTAAACAAAACAATAAAAACAAATATTCAATCAAACGACATAAAGTATTCTTTTGTCGGTGAAAGGTCGCTTGATAACTTGCCGGTAGAAGAAAAGAAAATTGCCGCCGATAATTTGCAGGTTGCTAAACAAATGAAATCTGAAAATTTAAACAGCGAAAAAATCCGCCTTGCTACCGGCTGGTATCTTGATAAAGATGGAAAATGGAAGTATGAGATTGATGATAAAAATTTTGAAATAATTAATAGTAATAATATTTCATCTATTGGTAAATCAACAATTGATTGGATTGCTGATTTTTTAAATATTAATAAAGAAAATTTAATAAAAAAAACAGCAACATTTGAAGATATATATAATCGCCAACCTGATTGGGAAAAATTAAAAGAATTTGGATATGCAGATAAAGAGTTAAAAGTAGGAAAATTATCAAACATAATTAAAAACCCTCAAATTTTTAAATTATATCCTGAATTAAAAGATTATAATGTTTCATTGATTTTATCATACAATTCATCTTTTGATACAAAAAATAATCAATTTAGAATTGGCGTTAAATCAGATTTAGAAGAAATAAAAAAAACATTCCTTCACGAAATCCAACATGTTATTCAGGAAATTGAGGATTTTGGAAGAGGTGGTACTTATAGAGAATTTAAAGATATAGATTTAGGTAAAGAAAAATGGTTGAAAATGGCAGAAGAAATTGTAATTTTTTTTGAGAATATGCCGGAAGAATTACAAGAACTTACAAGAATAATCAATGGTGAATTAATTTTAAAAAACGATTTTTTAAAATTAGATACAAAAAATTATGATAAAAAAAAATTATATTCTGCTATAAAAAAAATAAATGAAAATGAAAAATATAAAAAAATGTTTAAAGAAATATCAAAATTATATAAAAAACAACGTTCTATAGATTTAGATTTAATCATTAGACCACTTCAACAATACGAGCGTTTACTTGGCGAAATGGAAGCGCGAGAAACAGCATACCGCGCCGATTTAACAGCCGAACAGCGGAAAGCGCTACTACCTTATCAATTAGTCAAAGAACGTGAAGGAATCGACGTTAATGACGCTATTGTGTTATTTGCTAACGGTAGGGTTCAACAGGCGATTGATTTATTGGAAAATCAAAACAATCAACTTTCAGAAATTTTCGATGGCGATATAGTTTTTTCGCTTGCCAAAGACAGAACACAAACAACTGACCAAATGCCCGAATCTCTTAATGAAGCGCTGACATTAACCAATCTGCCATATTTAATGAAGCAGGAAGGATATAATGAAGCAAAAAAACAAGGCAATGCTGAAAAAGCAAATGAAATAGTCGTTATTTTATTAGAAAAACATCCTGAAAAATTAAGAGAAATACAATCAAAGCTTGAACCGAATAAATCCGTTTATTTTGTTCCTGTAATTAATGCAGAACAAAATAAAAGAATGAACTCATTACCAACGCAATTTGCAAAAATATTAGCAAAAAAATTAAATGGTAATTATGTCGATAATATTTTTAAAACCGGAACTCCTAATACAGGGGTTCATACAATTGAACGAACAACAAAAAATATTGATTATGAAGGAAATATCCCTGATAAAAACGGACAATATGTAATTGTTGACGATAATTTTACATCAGGATCTACGGTATTATCGCTTTACGAACATATCAAAGCGCAGGGCGGCGATGTAAAATTAATAACCTCGCTTGGTTTCAGTAAACGAGGAAAAACAATAAAAATTCAAGAAAAAACCTTGACAGAACTCCTGAAATATGTTATATTAGAATCAAAAGGAGCCATCCAAAATGAAAAACAATTATCAGAATACATCGGCTATGACATTAGAAAACACACAAACGCAGAAATCAATGCAATTATCGGAAACAGAGCCGCGGTTATTCAACGGCTTAACGCGCTCAGAGATGCAGGCGTTAGTGGACGAGGACTCTCGGAGAGGGGACGCGTATATGAATCGTCCGGAAGTAAAAGCGAGATTAGACAGAATCTCCCAGAGAGCGGGAATCTAACAAACCAAAATTCCACATCAGAAAACGAAAACAATTTACTATATTCATTAAAATCCGATAAGACTGCGACGTCCAAACAAAATCAAGATGAAAAAGCATACCGTTCATATGTCGATAAAAATCATCCGTCAATAGCGTTTCCCGAATTAGTGGAATTAGCTTCATATTACGGAATAGAAGTTGAATATGTTGATAAAATCGGGCGGGATAAAGAAGGAAAAAGACTCGGACAATTTCGAATCAAGACCAATAAATACGGCGAAGAAATACCTCGAATAAAAATAGTAAAAAGTTTATTTGAAAATCCGCCTGAAGGATACACTCCTGAAACCGTTCTTGCTCATGAAATCGGACATTTGATAGATTACTTGCCAAAACAAACGATTAATGAAAAAAATTTAATATCAAGATTAAAAGTATTATATGAATTCAAACAGGAAGCGTATAATTATATAAAAGAAAAAGACATTAGAAAAGAATTAACAAGATTATCATATATTTGGGAACCTTTTGATTTAGAAAATCAAAAAATTAAAAATGTAAGATTTGCAGGCAGAGAATTATTTGCGGATTTTATTTCCGCATATCTTAACAATCCCGCATTATGCGATTTTCATTCTCCAATATTTACCGGGCATTTTGAAAAATGGATAAATAAAAAGAAAAACGTAAAAGAAATAATAGACGAGTTGAGAAAACGCAGAACCAAAAAAAGCGGAACTGCAGACTGGATTGATTCGGCTGTTATTAGAACCGTCAACGCTACAGCTCAATATGAATTAGAAAAAAAGAAAACGCGGGAATGGCTTGAAAAAATTCATAAAAAATCCTTATCTGAAGAATTTATCGATTCGTTTAAACCTATCAGAGAAGTTTTAAGAAAAATCGGATATATAAAACCAGGCAGATTGGAGGATGATTTGAATATACTGCCGAGATTAGCGAATTTTTATCATAATTCCGGCTCTGCAAAGTCTTATTTAATAGATTTTAAAGACTCAATAAAAGATATAAAAGAATTATTTAAAACTTCGAAAAACAGAGCGCTATTTACAACTTATCTTATAGCCCGAAGAATTGCCGAACAAAAAAGAAATTTTTTAGACCCATGGGGTATAACGCCGGAATTAGCGAAAGATATTATTGATAATTTTTCTAAAAACTACGGACAAAAACTATCCGATAATTTTAAAACAGCTTCCGATAAATTAAAAAATATTTTCGATGAATTATTGCAGGATTCTATCGAATCCGGAATTATATCTGAAAAAGAAGCCGGATTATATCTTGATAGAAATCCTTTTTATGTTCCGATATCGATTGTAGATAAACTTCTGGATAAAGACGATTTTTATTTAAAACGTGAATCCACGGTCTTTTATGAAAGAACAGGCAGCGAAAAAACCGCGCGAATGGAAATTCAAACTATAGCGGAACGAATTGTAAAACAATCAAAACTTAATGAAATAAATAAATTCAAAAACACAATGATTGATTTCTGCAAAATATCATTAATTGATATGCTTAGAAATTATCAAGGAAAAAATAAATTATCAAAAGAAGAAATCGAAAATTTGTTGAATAATGATTTTAAGAATAACGATATTATAAAAACAATTTCCGAATTATTAATAAAAAACGAAAAAGAAATTGAAAGGGAAATTTTAATTCTTCCGGTTGAATTTGAAATTATTGGAGAATCTTACCCAAAAACAATAAAAACAAAAGAAGGCGAGAAAACTGTTCAGACTCAAATAAAGGAACCTAAAGAAAAAAACGGATATAAGATATTTAAATTATGGGAAAACGGCGAACTTAAAATGTATTATATTCGGGATGATATTCACAGATTAATTGATAATTCATTAAATAAATTTGAATTAAATATAATAACGAAATGGGCGTTGTCTTTTCAAAATATATTTAAAAAAATAGTGGTTGATTATAATATATTTTTTGGAGCGAATAATATTGTTAGAGATTTAACCAATACTTTAAAATATGCAAATTTGACAAAAGAACAATATATAAGATTACCAAAAGCGTATGTAACCGGATTAAAAGAATCATATAAATATTTATTCGGCGATGGTTCGGATATGATGAAAGAAATGTTTAAAAATAAAGTATTAAGTTCTCATACAATACTAAATGAAATAAGCGATATATCCGAAGATGAACGGGTTTTGTTGAAATTTGATATAAAAGAAAAATATGAAATGCCTCCTATTCCTAACGATATTAATACCGTAGATCAAATATTCTCGTTTATAAAATCGAAAATCAAAAATCCTTTTAAAATAATTGAAATTCTTAATACAATGACAGAATATGCAAGTAAAGCGGCGGGCTGGCAATTATTTGACCATATTCAGGATAAAGAATTAAGAGGATATTATGCAAGAACATATTTTGGTTCTCCGGATTATATGCTCGGCGGATCGCAGAGAACGGTAATTAATTCTCTTTTCCTTTTTGGGAACATCAAACTGCAAGATTATAGGAGGGCAATATCTGCCATAAAAAAAGATTATTATAAATCTCCTGCTACGGCATTTTTAAAATACTCATTAATGTTTGGTTCCGGTATTATATGGAATTATTTAATAAAATTATTAAACGACGATGACGAAAACAAGAATATAGCAGAATACGAATGGAAAAATTATTATGTTATGCCGTTATTTGTTAATGACGATAATAAAACCGTTTTTATAAGAATACCTATTGACGGCGCCAGTATGCCTTTACATCAATTAATGACTTCGATAATTGAATTTGCCGATCATCAATCAGGCGGGAAATTTATTAAGGATATAGCGACGGATTTATTCGACAATTCTCCTATAGGCGGCAATATTAATGAATTTGCCAAAGATGTATTTCAAGTTTTAGCCAACCGGGATTTGCATTTTAGACGGCCGATTTATAATGAATACGATAATGTAACAGATCAGGCGTTAGATACTATGAAATGGCTGGGAGGTAAATTATTATCCCCTTTCCCGTTTCGCTATGATAATATGGAAGGATTAACCGCTCGAATACCGTTTACTAAAATTACTAACTACGGCCGCAAAGAAAAATTATATAATAAATACGAAGATGTAATTAATAATCAATATCAAAGGACAGAAGAAAGGAAAACGCTGGAATCGGATTATTTAAGCAACCGAATAGACGAAACCGAATTTATCGAAAAATTAAAAGGACTGAATTACACTGATAAGACAATCGAACCGATAAAATATAAAAAAAATAATATTGATATATTTTATAAATATGGACCGGAAATTAATCTGATACGAAAATTAAATAAAAAAAAAGACATAGAAAAAATCAATAAAATTTTAGAAGGAATTGAAAACGGAAACGATAAAAATATTATAAAAAAATACTTTAAAATATATTAAAAAATGAATAAAAATAATATTTTTTTAAAAAAAAGTGGACACTTTTATTGGTATTTTTTTGAATAATTTGAAATAACATATTGAAAATAAAGGATATAATACAGGGCTATGAGAGAATCCCTGCTTCTCCGCCACTGGTTTTTAAAACCAGCGTCATATATAATCATTTAACATCATAACACATCAAAACATAGGTAAAATCAAGGGAATAATGAAATATTATTTTATTCTTAATTTTTTCAAACCTATCATATAATATCATAAAACATCATCTTAAATCAAACAAAGCGGACATAAAGCGGACATCGAAGTGGCCATTTTCAGGGGAAATTCAGGAAGCGGACATTTTAGTTTGTCCACTTTGGCAAAAAATGAGGTGTTTTATTATGAGAATATTTAAAAAAAATAATCGTTGGTATATTGATTTTCGGTTGAATAAAAAACGTATCAGAAAAGATTTTGATACTAAAGAACAAGCTGAATTTTTTTATTTATGGATTATATTTTTTCTAAATATTCAGATAAGATTGAAATAAATGCAATTACGCCTAAAATGATTATTGATTTTATTAGCGGACAATCAAAACAATTCGCGCCTAAAACCGTGAATAACCGGATTGTGTATATTCGAGAATTATTTAAGTTTGCCGTTGATATGCAAATAATTAAAGAAAGTCCTGTTATCGTCAAGTTCGTTAAAGAAAAAAAAACTATACCACAGAATATTACTCATCCAAAAATATTAAAAATATGCTTGCCGCGGCGCGGAATAAGGATAATTATTTTATTATAATTAATTTATTATTATATACAGGTATCAGAAAGCAGGAAATGGAAAATTTGAAGTGGGAAAATATAGATTTTGAAAATAATCTTATTAAAATATTTTCAACGCAGGGATTCACTACTAAAACAGAAATGTCAAACAGAAAAATACCGTTGAATAAAAATTTAAAAGAAATATTACTTGATTGGTATAAAAAAGAATTTAAAAAATCCGAATATGTTATACATACCGCCGAAGGAAATAAGGATATGCGAGTTTATGAAAAAATAAAATATTTTTTATTAAAACTCGGTATAACAGGCGATTTGCATAAATTCCGGCATACTTTCGCAAGTCATTTAATAAATTCAGGCGTCGGGCTTTACGAAGTATCGAAACTTCTCGGACATAATGATATTAAAACAACAATGATTTACAGTCATCTGTGTCCGAATTTTCTCGATAATCAAATTAATCGATTGGATTTTACGCAGAACGATTCAATTGTTCAGTCCGCGCCTGCTGTTCAAACCACTTTTCACATTTAGCTTTGTTGAATCGTTGAATATTACCGCATTTCATTACCGGCATTCCTTTTTTAATTAGTCTCTGCCCGAAAAATAGGTTTTAAAAAAAAACATTGTGATTTTTTGATTAAATTACTATTTCAATTATTTTTTTTAATTTTTTTTGAATGAAAACCAACTCAAAATATTATTTTAATTTAGACCTTTCCCGTC
>DAINAU010000158.1:2286-9630 GCA_036733285.1 bacterium | reverse complement strand
CTCTTTACGGATCAATGACCAAATCCGCTGATACGCAGTATGCCGGCGGAACAATAACTATTACAGCTACTCCTGCCTCTGCCGCATATCTTTTTGATTCGTGGACTATAACTCCGAATTATGGAACAATAACTTCGGTAAGCGCAAATACTTATACATATAATATTATAGATACAAATGTAACTATAACCGCAAATTTCAAGATTAAACCGCCAACAATCTGGTATGTTGCAACAAACGGTAATGATAATAATTCAGGAACTTCGGTTATTACTCCTTTTGTAACAATAGCAAAAGCAATGTCGTCCGCAACTGAGGGCGATACCATTATGCTCGCAGCCGGAACATACGCCGAAACAGTGGTAATTGATAAAAATAATATTTCATTAATTGGCGCGGACTCGGCGACGACAATAATTGATCCAGTCGGCGATTCGGGCGTAGAAAATTTATATGGAATATATGCGACAGGCAAGACTAATTTATATATTAGCCGGTTGAGAATTACAGATTGTTATTACGGAGTTTATTATAATAATATTGATACATCAATTATTGAAAATATTACGGTTGAGAAGTGCGGAAACAGCAATAGAGCCGGTATAAACATATATAACGGCAGTTGTTCAAATATAATTCAAAATTGTTATTTAAATAATAATTATAATGGTATATATTTGAATACAAATTCAAATAATAATTTATTAAGCCGTAATGTCTCGAGTTCAAATTCAAGATGCGGTATATATATGAATTCAAATTCAAATACCAATACATTGAATGCCAATATTACAAATTCCAATACGCAATATGGAATATATTTATATACGAGTTCATACAATACAATAAGCGGAAACACTGCGAGTTCAAATTTAAATCATGGGATATTTTTATTTTCAGGTTCTAATAATAATGTATTGGACGGCAACACAGCGAATTCAAATTCGCAATACGGCATTTATTTAAACACGAATTCAAATGGCAATACATTGAGCGGAAATACGGCGAATTCAAATTCGCAATACGGTATTTATTTAAATACCACTTCAAACAATAATACATTAAGCAATAATACAACTAATTCAAATACGAATCAGGGTATCTTTTTAAATTCGAGCAATTCGAATATTTTAAGCGGCAATACTTCAAATTATAATTTGTTATTCGGCATATATTTATCTGTGAGTTCAAATAATACATTGAGCGGTAATACGGCGAATTTAAATTTGAACAGGGGAATATATATAGCTTTGAATTCGGATTCGAATATTTTAAGAGCCAATATAGTAAATTCAAATTCGCAGCAAGGAATATATATATATTCGAGTTCAAATAATCTTGTTATTCAAAATGATATTCGGCAGAATACCGGTTATCAGATTTTGATAGGCGGAACGTCGGCAGCAGACACTATATTAAAAAATAATATTATGACTTCTGGAATTAATGCTGATTCGGCAATATTTAATGATGCTAACGCTACTTTAGATTTGAGCGAAAACTATTGGAATACAACAGATTCATCGATAATTTCACGAAGCATTTATAAAACAAACGGAGTAATAAATTGGTCGCCATTTTATTTTTCGCAGATAGACACAACTGCCGGCGCGGATACGGTTGCGCCGGGCGCGGTAACAATAACATCAATAGACACTACAACATCGGCGGGAACGGCGACAATCCGCTGGACAAATCCGACATACAGCGGAGTAGGAAGTTCAGGGCTCGCGGGCTTTAATATTTTCAGAGCGAAATCGTCTGAACTCGCAAACGGCGATACCGGAAACTGGTATGCGAAAAAAATCGCGACAGTCTATGGAAGCGATACGGTTTTTGTCGATACGGCAGTTGAAACATTTCAGTCGTATTATTATAGAGTAACGGCGTTTGACAGTCATTTGACAAATGGAACGGTTTATTATAATGAGTCGTGGTATTCAAATTCGGCGTTCAGCGGAACAATACCGCTCGGCCCGCATACCGGCAAATATTGGTATGTAAGCTCTGACACAGGAAATAATATTGATTATAACGGTATGTCTTACGCGCCGTTTAAAACAATAGCAAAAGCTATGTCTGTAGTTTCGTCAGGCGATACTATTTGTATTGCGGTCGGAAGTTATTCTGAAGATATAACGATTAGTCAGAATAATATTTCAATAATAGGCGCGGGCAGTTCCGGCGATTCCACCGCGATATCTGGAAAAGTAACCGCCTCGAACAAATCGAATATTTTAATTGATAAGATTTCAATATTAAATGTTTTAACCGCAAACGGCGACGGAATTAATTTTACAAATATTTCAAACCCGAGAATAACAAATTCGAAAATTTACAATGTGAAAAGATATGGAATTTATATTGACAGTTGCACTAACGCTTATCTTTTTAATAATACTTTAGATTCGATTCCGTATCACACTATTTATGTAACTGGAACATCTTCGGTTAGCAGTATAGATTCAAATTTATTAATAAATTGCCGATATTATGGAATATATATTGATAATAACGCTAATACAAATTCGATAACAAACAATAAAGTGTTAAATAATAGATATTCCGCAATGATAATAAATTCAAAATGCAATACTATCGGCAATAATTATATTTATAATGTTTATAATTCATATTCAGGGGAAGGAAACGGTATTTCCATATACGGCGATTCCGGATATGTATATAATAATATTTGCGACTCGATTTACAGCGCTGCAATTTTAGTTAACGCCAACAATATTTTAGTTGATTCGAATTTGGTTCAGGGAGTTATGGGTTCCGGAATAACTATCGGAAATGATAAAGATTCAAATTCGATAACAAACAATATATTATTAAATATTGCGATAAAAGTTTCCGCCGCCGCAATCAGCACAGGAGCAGGATCGGATTCAACGATAATTAGCGGAAATAACATCTACAACATATCAGGTTCGGCAGATGGGATTATTATTTATAACGGTTATAATAATTATTGTTATAATAACATAATTGATTCAGTTGCGCAAAGAGGTATTAGCGTTTCTTTTTTCTCTGATTATACCAATAATATAATTGATTCGAATTTAATAAAAAATGTTAATTATGGCATTGAAGTTTCAAAATTCGATTTAGGTTTTATAACCAGAAATAGGATTATAAACTGTAAATACAACGGAATAAAATTCACATCAAATTCGGATTCAAATATTGTAGCAAACAATTATATTTATAATACTTGGTATTCAAATGCGCCTGGCATTTATCTTAACGGGTCGGTAAAAAATTATTTCAGTATGAACACAATTGATTCGACCGCCGGCTATGGTTTTTCTTTACAAGGCGCATCGGCGGGTAATTCATTTGTAAATAATAACTGGCTGCCATCGACGGGAAATCAAAATAATGCAGTAAGTAATAATGCAGATGCGTTTTTTGATTTTACAAATAATTACTGGTTGTCAACCGACAGCTCGGTTATAGCAAATAAAATGAAAGGGACTTACGCGAATAAAATTATGTGGCAGCCGTATAGATTTTCATTTGCCGATACGGCAGAGGGCGCGGATACGGTTGCGCCGTCCACGCCGAACATAACAGGATTAGATACAAGCGTTGTAGGACAAATAACGGTAAAATGGGACAGTCCGGCATATTCAGGCGCTGGTTCGCAGGGACTTGCGGGATTTCATATATTCCGCGCTCCAGCGGCGCGACTTACAAACGGCGATACGAATAACTGGTATTCTTATTTAGCGAAAACAGTATCTTCGAGCGAAACAAGCTGGGTTGATAATACTATAGATTCTAAAACAATGTATTTTTATAGAGTAACCGCGTTTGACAGTCATTTAACTAACGGTCAGACTTATTATAATGAAAGCTGGTATTCTACTGCTCGCTCCTGCTCGTCGCCATATAATGGTCCAATGTGGTATGTGAATGCGGCGACAGGTTCAGATACGCAAAACGAAGGTTCTGGAAATTCGCCGTATAAGACAATTAATAAAGCGTTGTCGGTTGTTTCTGCGGGCGATACTATTATGCTTGCGGCCGGAACATATTCGGAAACATTTATTATTAATCAGAATAATTTATCAATCATCGGCGTGGATTCTACGACTACATTTTTAAACGCAATTGATAGTTCAAGTTTTAATTACAATGGAATTTATGCGGACACGCAAACCGGATTATTACTGAAAAATTTTCAGATTTATAATGCCGGAGTAGGCGTAAAATTTTATAATGTTGATAATTCGCGAATAGAAAATGTGCGGATAAGAAATTGTAAACGCGCAATCGGGCTATATACCGGCAGCGACAGCAATAATTTAAATAATAATTATACCGAATATAATTCTGACGCGGGATTATATTTGTCAAGTTCGTCATATAATACGATTACAAATAATAAATCAAGATATAATTCGTTTTTTGGTTATTATATTGCGGACAGCGGCGCATATAATGTTTTGACAAATAATGAGGCGTCAAATAATAACCAGCATGGTTTTTATTTTATAACCTCTCCGCATTACAACACAATCAGCGGCAATATAAGTTCGTATAATTCCTTTTCCGGTTTTTATTTTTGCGAATATTCATATAACAACACAATAACCGGCAATACAAGTTCGTATAATACTCAATCGGGATATGTTTTTGAATACGCATCAAATAATATTATGACTAATAATACGGCGTTGGGCAATGGTCAAAAAGGCATATATCTATATGATAACGCGATTAATAATACGGTTTCTAATAACAATGTCAGAAACAATCAGGACGGTATATTTGTGTGGATAGGAAGCAATAACACAATCAGCGTCAATAAAATTTCGAATAATATAAAGAATGGCATTTTTGTTAGAAATGCAAACAATAATTATTTTAAATTGAATACCGTCGATTCAAACGCTGAATATGCGGTTTATCTGCAATATGATTGCTCTAACGATACATTTGAGAAAAATAATTTTTATGCAGGTTTTTCAAATCCTGATTCGATCGTATATTATGGATTGAATAATAATAAGTCTTTAGATTTTTATAATAATTATTGGAACACGACTGATTCTTCGTTTGTTAAGAATAAAATTTATGGGACTTCGACAAAAATTAATTATACTCCATTTTTATTCGGCGCGGTAGATACTGCCGTAGGCGCGGATACTATGGCTCCGGGCGTGGTAAGCATAACATCTTATGACACTTCAGTGATGTATAGAATTACTTTGAACTGGACGGCGTCAAGTTATGCAAGTGGTTCGGCGGGCGGCGACGGACTTGCGGGGTATAATATTTTTAGAGCAACTGATACTCAACAAGTGAACGGCGATACGAACAACTGGTATTTATTGAAAAAAGCGACTGTTAACCATAATACTACAAACTGGACTGATACCGATGTAACGATAACCGACACTTATTATTATCATGTAACCGCATTTGATAAACATACTACAAACGGAACGGAATACAGAAACGAATCATGGTATTCGCCTGTATTGCAAGCGATACCGATGCGCAATAGAGCCCCGCAATTGATTTTGCCTGTAAGCGCAATGACGGCTTACGAAGATACTGCGGTATTTACTTTGACATTTACAAGCGGTAATATCAAAGATTCAGATGTCAATGATACAATAGGAAATATAACGCTGAGCGCGTATGATACTGAGTTAACTCGAATATCGGTAGCGAATAATGGAACATCGCAAATTGCAAGTTTTTACGTATTGCCGGATACTTTTGGAACTGATACATTTATTTTTAAATTGACTGATGCGGCAGGAACAAGCGACTCGAAAGTATTTGTTTTGACGATATTGAATGTTAATGATACGCCGAATTTAAATTTGTCGGTTCAAAGCGTAACGGTAAATGAAGATACCGTTCCTTGGACGATGCAGTTAACAAATTCAAATATCAGCGACAGCGACCCGGCTGATACAATCGGAACAATGGCAATCAGCGTATCTGATACTGAAAAAGTAAAAGCGGCGGTAGTAAATAACGGTTCAGGGCATACAATAACTTTTGAAGTATTAAAAGACGCTGTAGGAACAGACACGGTTGCGATTAGAGCGACAGACGCGAGCGGAGCGTATAATGAAAAATTGTATGTTGTTAATATTACAAATCAGAACGACGCGCCGAATCTGACATTGACGAATAACGACACGACTGTTTTAGAAGACTGTCAACCATTTTATATTGACATAACTTCAAGCAATGTGAGCGACACTGACGCGGCAGATACAATCGGAACAATGACAGTAAGCGTATCCGATACGCAACTTGTGAAAGCGATTGTTTCCAATAATGGAACTTTCCATCGTATAACATTCAGCGTATTGGCGGACACTTTCGGAGCGGATACTGTAACCGTTCGAGTAACAGATTCAAGCGCTGGCTACAGCGAAAAACCGTTTGTTATAACGATTCTGAATGTGAATGATACGCCGAATTTGACATTGTCAAATTCGGCGATAACGGTAGAAGAAGATACTCCGGCTTGGACAATGATAATTAGCGGTTCAAATATCAGCGACCGCGACCCGGCTGATACAATCGGAACAATGACAATCACGGTATCTGATACTGAAAAGGTAAAAGCGTCGGTAGTAAATAACGGAACATCGCATACTATTACTTTTGAATTATTGAAAGACGCGGTCGGAACCGATACGGTTACGATTAGAGCGACAGACAAGGGCGGCGCGTATAATGAAAAATCTTATGCGGTAAACATTACGAATTTAAACGACGCGCCCAATCTGACATTGACGAATAACGACACTACTGTTTTAGAAGATTGTCAACCATTTTATATTGACATAACTTCAAGCAATGTGAGCGACACAGACGCGGCTGATACAATTTCTACAATGACTGTAAGCGTATCCGATACGCAACTTGTGAAAGCGATTGTTTCCAATAATGGAACTTTCCATCGTATAACATTCAGCGTATTGGCGGACACTTTCGGAGCGGATACTGTAACCGTTCGAGTAACAGATTCAAGCGCTGGCTACAGCGAAAAACCGTTTGTTATAACGATTCTGAATGTGAATGATACGCCGAATTTGACATTGTCAAATTCGGCGATAACGGTAGAAGAAGATACTCCGGCTTGGACAATGATAATTAGCGGTTCAAATATCAGCGACCGCGACCCGGCTGATACAATCGGAACAATGACAATCACGGTATCTGATACTGAAAAGGTAAAAGCGTCGGTAGTAAATAACGGAACATCGCATACTATTACTTTTGAATTATTGAAAGACGCGGTCGGAACCGATACGGTTACGATTAGAGCGACAGACAAGGGCGGCGCGTATAATGAAAAAT
>DAINAU010000158.1:0-2186 GCA_036733285.1 bacterium | reverse complement strand
ACCGATACGGTTACGATTAGAGCGACAGACAAGGGCGGCGCGTATAATGAAAAATATTATGCGGTAAACATTACGAATTTAAACGACGCGCCCAATCTGACATTGACTAATAACGATACTATTGTTTTAGAAGACTGTCAACCCTTTTATATTGACATAACAGCGGGCAATGTGAGCGATACTGACGCGAACGATACAATCGGAACAATGACAATAAGCGTATCTGATACGCAACTTGTGAAAGCGGTTATTGCAAACAACGGCTCATATCACAGAATAACATTCAGCGTATTGGCGGACACTTTTGGAGTAGATACCGTAACCGTTCGCGTAACAGATTCGAGTTCGGCTTATAACGAAAAACTGTTTGTTATAACAATATTGAATGTGAATGACACGCCTCATTTTATTTCTCAGATGGGTAGCGCGATTGCTTCGCGATCTACTTATTCATTTATTCAAACTGCCGACGATATTGACGATACGCAAGTAATAATAACGGCCAATACTGGATTGCCGCAAAATTGTCAAATAAATAAGTTAAGCGATACAATGGCGCAAATAGATTGGTCTCCGGCAAACGAAGGAGTTGAAACGGTAAGCATTCGCGTTACTGACGCGGCCGGCGCATATTCGATTATTAATTATATTGTTCATATTATTGACGGGCCTCGCAAGGTAACCAATATCGGAATCTCATATAATTCTGACAGCGGCGTTAAGTTGAGTTGGAACGCTCCTTTATTTAATAATGTAAGCGTCTATAATGTTAATGTTACTGATAGCCCGGGAAATTCAGTATATACAATCAACTACGACAGTTCTGCGAAAAACTGTAATATACCAGCTTCAAATTTTATTCTTGGCAAAGATTATAAAATTTCGATTTCAGTAACAGACGCATTCGGAAATATATCTGCGGAAACGCCTACAAATACTATTTTTACTTATAAACCGGAATACCGCAAATCAACTGAATTTGCAAGCGATTTGAACGGCAAGAAGATTTTTATTGATAATGCGGCTCAAGAAAATTCTCTTTTAATGCCAATTTCATTGCCGTCAAATAAATCTGATATAGATTATCTTTATATTGAATATAAACCGGCAGGCGCGGCTAATTGGCAGATTGCAGATTTGCGCGATATTAATGACGATAAGATTCTATTGAGTTCAATTAAAGATGATATTACGGCCGGAATACTGGATTTGAATTCAAATTCAATAACTGCCGGATTGTATGATTTGAGATTGAGAACAGTTTATAAAAATGGAAATGTTGATACTTCAAGTTCAATTATGTTAGAATTTACAACATCTGAGAAAGACGCTGAAATAATTACAAAATATGACGATACCGCTAATACCTCTTTTGTTCAAATCAAGTCGGCAGTCGGCGCTGAAGATATTGTTCAGATATTGCCTGATGTGAAAACAGTTAATGGAAACGAGATAAGGAAAAATGTAATTGTAACAGTTCCGTTTGATATAATCGGTTCGGATTCGCGTCAGCAGATATACGGAGTAAACGGATTTGATACTTTAATAATCGAAAAGATTCCGCTTGAAGAAGCCGGCGATACGGTAACGCCTGACAGCAAACTCGCAAGTATGAATATCTGGGATTTTGAAGCTGCGGTTGTACGCGCTCGTTTAATCCGTTATAATTACAGCGAGACAACGCCGTTTGATAAACCTGTAACAATCGAGATACCGTATATAGACGAGGATAATGACGGAAGACTCGATAATTCAGTTTATGTAAGCGAGAATACATTGAAAGCATTTTACAAGCAGGACGCGAACGACACGGTCTGGAAAGCAGTGCCTGATACGGATGGCTGGAGCGTAACTTACGATTATGCAAATAATAAGGCAGTATTGAAAGTGAAACATTTTACTATATACGCATTGTTCGGAATTAAGAAAGTTCCGGCTGCGGCTGATTTGAATAATGTAGTTGTATTTCCGAATCCGTTCAGGCCGAACGACGGCAATCCGCAAACAGGAACAGAAGTATGGGGAACGCCTGATGTCAATAATGCGGGCGGCATACATATAAAGGGTTTAACAGCAGATTGCAGCATTGAAATATACGATATACTCGGCAGAAAAATATCATCGTTGACAAATTTAGGTAATTATGGAATGGCAATCTGGGACGCTCGCGACGACAGAGGCAGAAA
>DAINAU010000157.1:0-9686 GCA_036733285.1 bacterium | reverse complement strand
TTTCCGCGACAAAGGCAAAGCCGTATTATGTATTTACGACGATTTATCAAAACACGCCGTAGCTTACAGGCAAATGTCTTTGCTTTTGAGAAGACCGCCGGGACGCGAAGCTTATCCCGGAGACGTATTTTATCTTCATTCAAGACTGCTTGAACGCGCTTGCAAATATTCCGACCAGAAAGGCGGCGGCTCTTTAACCGCGTTGCCTATAATCGAAACTCAAGCCGGAGACGTGTCCGCTTATATTCCGACAAATGTTATTTCAATTACAGACGGTCAGATATTTCTTGAAAGCAATTTGTTTTATTCTGGTCAAAGACCTGCGGTTAACGTAGGTATTTCGGTTTCCCGCGTCGGCGGAAACGCTCAGGTCAAAGCAATGAAACAGGTCGCCGGAAAACTTAAATTGAACCTTGCGCAATACCGCGAACTTGCGGCGTTTGCAAAATTCGGCGCAGACCTCGATAAAGCCACTCAGGCGCAATTGCTCCGAGGCGAAAGATTAACGGAAGTTTTAAAACAGGGTCAGTATTGTCCGATGCCGCTTGAAGAAGAGGTTCTGACAATTTATACCGCTGTCAACGGACTGCTGGACGACGTCGAAGTTCCTGCGATTTTGAAATTTATCGAAGGTTTATTGCAATACGCTAAAGATAAACATAAATCATTGCTTGAAGAAATCAGCGATAAAAAAGTTTTGTCCGATGATTTAATGAAAAAAATGGGCGATATAATAAGCGGTTATAAAAAAACCCAGCAATTGACTTCTAAAAAAAGTTAATTTAAAAGTTTTAGAATTTTATAAATTTAAGAAATGGATATTAAAAATTCTAAAACAAAAAAAACAAAACTGATTTTGATTTAAAATTAAAAATCGGGGAATATGAAATATGCCAAGTTTGAAAGATATTCGGTTTAGAATTAAAGCGGTAAAAAGCACGCAGCAAATAACGCGAGCTATGAAAATGGTGGCTTCGGCAAAGTTTAAAAAAGCCGAACAATTGACTGTAAAATACCGTAATTTCAAAAAGAAAATAGAAGAAATCGGCTTATCGCTCGCTATGAGATGCGACCCGAAAGAATATTTTTTACTTGATAATAACGGTTCCGGAACAGTCGGATTGGTTGTAATAACCTCTGATAGAGGATTATGCGGAGCTTTTAACAGTCTTCTAATGAAATCCGTTTTACATTATGTTAAAGAATTGGAAACAGCCGGAAAAAAATGTAAAATCTGGGTTATAGGCAGAAAAGGAACTTCATTTTTTTCAAAACAAAAATTGGATATTGAAAAATCTTTTGTCGGCATATATAGAAATCTCGATATAAAAATTGCGGATAATATTTCCAGAGAAATTATTGAAAAATATAAAAACGGCGAAATCGGAAAAATGGTAATCTGTTATAATTATTATAAATCTATAATGAGACAGATTATTACTTACAAAAATATTTTACCGATTTCCGATAATATAAGTCAATTGAACGAGACAAATCCGGCGTTGAAAAGCAAACTCGAACTTGATACGTCGGATTACATATACGAACCGTCTGAAGTTGAGATTTTAATGAATTTAATTCCTATGTACGTGTCGGCGGAAATATATTCTTCGATAATAGAATCTCAGACCGGCGAACTTGCGTCAAGAATGACCGCAATGGATAATGCGACTAACAACGCAATGGAAAGAATAAGAATATTGACGATTCAATATAACCGTTTGCGTCAAGCTGCTATAACAAAAGAGATTGCGGAAATTGTTGGAGGCGCGAGCGCGCTGGAACAATAAAGCGGCAAAGATTCGACAGCGTTTTTATAAAACGCGCTGGAACAATAAGATTGAAATGATTTGAATGTGCGAGTTTTTACGAAGCGCGCCGATGGTAGAATAAAAAATATTTGAAATATATTGTTTGAAATAATAAGCGAAGCTGAAAATTAACGGAGGTCTTTTACATTATGAATAAAGGCAGAATAAAACAGATTATCGGCGCTGTAGTCGACGTCGAGTTTGAAAACGGAAAACTTCCTAATATTTATAATTCTGTGGAAGTGTTCAATGCTGTTAGAAAGGAAAAACTTGTTCTCGAAGTTCAGCAGCATCTCGGAAATAATCTTGTTAGATGTATTGCTCTCGGTTCAAGCGACGGTTTAAAACGGGAAATGGAAGTTGTCGACACCGGAGCTCCGATTTCTGTTCCGGTAGGCAAAGGCGTTCTTGGCAGACTGCTCAACGTGCTTGGCGAAGGAGTTGATGAAAAAGGCGAGGTTAAACATAATGAAAAATGGTCTATTCATCGAGAACCTCCCGCGTTTAAAGAACAATCCGGAGAAGCTAAAATTTTTGAAACAGGGCTTAAAGTTATAGATTTGCTCGCGCCTTATCCGAAAGGCGGAAAAGTAGGGTTATTCGGCGGAGCCGGAGTAGGAAAAACAGTTTTGATTATGGAATTAATCCGAAACATAGCGACTGAACACGGCGGATTTTCAGTGTTCACCGGAGTTGGAGAAAGAACAAGGGAAGGAAACGATTTGTGGCTTGAAATGAAAGCTTCCGGAGTTCTTGATAAAACGGCTTTGGTGTTCGGTCAGATGAACGAACCGCCAGGATCAAGATTCCGCGTAGGTCTCACGGGTCTTACAATGGCGGAATATTTCAGAGATAAAGAAAAACAAGACGTATTGTTGTTTATAGACAATATATTCAGATTTGTTCAAGCTGGTTCTGAAGTTTCGGCTTTGCTTGGAAGAATGCCTTCGGCGGTTGGTTATCAACCGACCCTTGGAACCGACGTCGGAGAACTTCAAGAAAGAATTACGTCGACTCAATCCGGTTCAATTACTTCTGTTCAAGCGATTTATGTTCCGGCGGACGATTTGACCGACCCTGCTCCGGCGACTACGTTTGCGCATCTTGACGCTACTACGGTTTTGTCAAGACAAATTTCAGAACTCGGAATTTATCCGGCGGTAGACCCGCTTGATTCAACTTCAAGAATGCTTGATCCGAGAGTTGTAGGAGAAGAGCATTACAGAGTGGCGCGCGAGGTTCAGAATATACTCCAGCGTTATAAAGAACTTCAGGATATTATCGCGATTCTTGGAATGGAAGAATTATCCGACGAAGATAAATTAATCGTAGGACGCGCAAGAAGAATACAGAGATTCTTAAGCCAACCGTTTTTCGTCGCTCAAGAATTTACCGGTATTCAGGGAAAATACGTTTCGCTTGCTCAAACCATTAGAAGTTTTTCTGAAATCATCGCAGGCAAACACGACAAACTTCCGGAAGCCGCTTTTTATATGGTCGGGGGAATAGAAGACGTAATTGAAAAAGCTGAAAAACTTGAAAAAATAGGAGCCGCTTAATTTTATGGCTAAAGAAAAACAACAAGACGATAAGTATCAATCCATAAAACTTGAGATAATTACTAAAGACGGCAATATTGTATTTTCAGAAAATATTGCAATGGCGAATTTTCCCGGCGAAGCCGGAGTATTTTCAATTTTACCGGGTCATACTCCTTTCTTCAGCGCATTGTGCGCGGGAACAATCAAGTATAAGTTTAAGGAAGACGCGGAGAAATATGAATTTGCAAGCGTTATCGGAGGGTTTTGCGAAGCCAATCCGGATTATATCAACGTTATAACTAACGCTTGCGAATTCGCCGGTAAAATCGACGTTAAAAGAGCCGAAGAATCTAAAAAACGAGCTGAAAACCGCTTGAAAAATCCGGATGAAACGCTCGATTCTGCGCGGGCGGAAGCGGCGCTTGCAAGGGCGCTCGCAAGGATAGCAACGGTTTCCGCGCTTAGTCAGCAGCAACAAAATTAATTATGAATTTGTTATGCGTAAAAAAAATTTTTTTATAAGTTTAGTTTTTATTTTTTTTGCCGTTAACGCGATTTTTGCGGAAACGAAAAAAAATAATGCCGAACAATTTCTTGTTCCATCGTCAACTCTCTCTTCCGATGAAGCGATAAAACAATTGAATTTAGCCGAATTGGAGGGAGAGTGCGGCGGTTTTTTTAAAGAATTTTATAGATCAAATTTTAAAGCCGAAGCTTCCGATACCGGTAAACAATTAGCCGCTTGTTCTATGATTTACCATTTAATACGTTCTGATTATGTCGTTCCCTGGCATAAAATATCTTCCGATGAAATCTTTATTTTTTTATCCGGAACTCCTCAGATTATTTGTTATATCAACGGGAACGGAGAATTAATTGAAAACATTTTGGGAAACGATTATAAAAAAGGCGAAGTTTCAATGGTCAGAATTCCGGCAAATTGCTGGATGTCAGAAGTATTAACGGAACGTTCTGAAAAATCATGGAGTCTGCTCGGATTAGTTGTTGTTCCCGGTTTTGACATTTCAAATTATGCTCACGGCAAATCAGATGAAATAATTAAAACATATCCCAATCTTGAAAAAAGAATAAAAGAACTCGGATTAGGTTCATCTCATAATTAGATTCCACAATAAAATCCGGAAAAAATTTATAATATTATTAGATTTCGTTTTTTTATTTTTCTTCAAAAGCGCGCCAAAGCTTTTCAATATAAATGTATCCGGTTTTATTGTATATGCAAACATCGCCCGCGTTTGGATTTTCAGGAAATTGAGAAACAGTTTTTATTTCGCTGCGTATTTGAATAAGATTTAAGATATAAGCATCGAATTTTTGTATTCGACAATTATTAGAGTCCGCAATATAAACATTCCCTTTAGAATCCACCGCTATTCCATACGGCAAACTAAACTGACCGTCTTCTGAACCGGAACTTCCCCATTTAGTTATAAAATTTCCGTTTGAATCGAATTTTTGAATTCTATTTCTATCACAGTCGGAAACATAAATATTGCCTTTTGAATCTATCGCTATTCCTATTGGTTTGCCAAACTGACCGTCATTTGAACCGAAACTTCCCCATTTAGTTATAAAATTTCCATTTGAATCGAATTTTTGGATTCTATTATTAGAACTGTCGGCAACATAAACATTTCCATTAGAATCTACCGCTATTCCATACGGCGAATTAAATTGACAGTCATTTGAACCGGAACTTCCCCATTTGGTTATAAACTTCCCTTTTGAATCAAATTTTTGAACTCGATTGTTATAACAATCAACAACAAAAATATTTCCTATTGAATCTAACGCTACTCCGCTCGGCGAATAAAACTGATCATCGCCTAAACCATAGCTCTCCCAACTTCCCAGTTTCATTATAAAATTTCCATTTGAATCGAATTTTTGAATTTGATGATTATAATAGTCTGCAACATATACATTTGAATTAGAATCTACAGCTATTCCATACGGAGAAGCTAACTGTCCGTCGTCTACTCCATAAGTGTCCCATTTGGTTGTAAATTTTTTATTTAAATCGAATTTTTGTATTCGATGATTTCTAATGTCTGAAATAAAAATATTTCCGGTTAGATCGACAGCTATCCCAAAAGGTTCCATAAAACAACCATTTCCAGTTCTCCCTCTTGAGCCCCATTTATCTATAAATTTATATTCTTCGCAAATACCGCTGTTAAATAAAGCGAAAACAATAACAAACGCAATTGCAAATATGCTATTAATTTTTTTATTCATATTTATAAACCTCTCAATATTATAATTATTATTTTAGTAACTAAATTAATGCGCGAAGTTCAATTAATCTTAAAAAAAGTAAAAAAGGGTTCAGAAAAAGGGGTGAAAAAAAGCGGGTATTCCTTAACATTCATTAAAAAAATTTTTCCTCACTAATATAAAATTAAGAATTTGAAAACTTCATGAAAATGCAATGAAATGTTTTGAATTCATCGGTATTTTTAATGCGCATTCAACACCTTTTAAACCCCGCGAGTAAATTAGCGTTATATGAAAATCAAAACATTTATATCAATCAGCCTGAAATTGATTTAAATCATTTATACCGCGCACTTGATATTTTATGCGAAAATAAAACAATAATCGAAAAATATCTTTTTGAAAAAAATAAAACATTATTCAATATGTCAGTTGGTATAGTATTTTACGATGTTATACTAATCCGCTTTCAAAATTATGAAAAAAATTTTTAGAACGGCGGATTAGTATTAAACCGAACCATTTCGGTTTAGTAATTTTGACAGCGGTTCGGTATTACGACTTTTTATTTTGAAAGTTTCATATCAGATGAATAGAAAAATGGATTCAGTAAAGATTGTAAATTTAACCCATCTTTCGCATTTTGAAGACTAAAAATTGTCTTCAATTTCGGCAAGCCAACGCGCAATGTTTTTGCTTTCTTCAGATTCGTTTTCGACAAATGATTTGATCAACCGTCCCATTTTATACTTGGCTTCAAATACGGAAGCCGGATGCGCCGTATAATTCTGACTCATTGAATTTCTTAAAGTGGTTTTCATTTTATCGGAACAATTCATTAATATTTTGTTTTTTATGGAATTGTTGGCGTTGATTATTATGGATATCAATTCGTTATAATTCATTTTCGGAATTATTTTCTGCGCCATTTCATTATGAAGTTTTAGAATGTATTTATACGTCGTCATTTGCGAAAAAACTTTCTCTCTTAATTCGGGATTTATCTGATCAAGTTTGTGAAATATGAAATTTTGAGAATAAATATTAATGTCGTCGCATAAATATCCTAAAAATCGGACTTTGTTATCAAATTGCGTGTTTAGCCTTCTATCAATTTTGATTTCGTTCGACAGTATGTTGAAATTTTGCAGAACCTTTTTGAACGAGATTTTATTTAGTATTAAACGGTTGTCTATAATGTTGAAGTTATCGTCGTTGATCAGGGAGCATTCAATATAAAATTTTACCGCTTTGCATATTATCACGATTTTATTGTTTTCAATGAATATTTTAAGGTTTTCCATTATTTCGTTTATGTCGAATGTCAGCGATTGTTCGGATACTCTTATCAATCCGAAATTGATATTTCCTATTTCAGTGGAAGCGTTGATTATATAAGCGTCGTCTTCTTTTTCGGATAGTATTATGTTTGACCGGTTGAAATACGAAGCGTGCGTGAAATCGAGAAATATGTTGTTCTTTTTCTGAAAATTGAATGAAATATCCTCGTAAAAAAATGAAATGGCAGAGTATAAATCATAAAAAATCACGTAATCGTTAAACTCTGTCTTCGGATAATTTATCCAGCCGCCTTCATATAGTTTTTCTATGAAATTTATCGCGGTTGTTTTGTTTAAATTTAATATCATCGAACCGTAAATATCGTTTGATATTCTTGATGTTACCGTTATATTGTCTTTTAAATAATACTTGTTCGTTTGTTTGGTTTCAAATGAATTTACTTTTATGTTGAATTTGCTCTCAAGAACATTTTTAATTGAATCAATGAATTGTTCAAATGCGTTTTTGGCGAGCACGTTTTTTGCCAATATCTTTTCCTGCCATTTGTATGTGGAAAGTTTTATGACTGCTTTCTTCAATATCGCTTTAAGGTTTTCGTCCCCGTTGCTTAATTTTGTTAATGTGGATATGGCTTCTAATTGAATATAATATTTCTCTTTGTCGTCGTTAATTATATTTGATAAACTTCCGGCAAGCGCGGCGTCTTTTACTTTTCCGATGAATTTTATAAAATTATATCGTATCTCCGGAGAACGATTGAATAACAGCTTCGGCGCAGCTTCATGTTCCTCTTCGGTAAATTTTTGTTCTCTTTTATTTAGATATTCTATCAACGATTCTATATAGTTTTTTTGACTGTTTGCCTGATTTAAAAAGTCGATAATATTTATACTTAAATCCATAATGAATTTTATTATAACTTAAAAAATGGAGAAATCAAGATTTTTTTATAAATACTAAATTAACGGGAGCGCAGTCAGAAATTGTTCCAATAAATTAATAAACTTTTCGTATGTCATTTCAGTTGTTTATGTGAAAAGTAAATTTTGGATTTTCGACGCTGAAAGTTGCAACAAGTTGCAAAGAGCGTCGAATTTCACATAGCCGTTGATGAAATCAACGGTTAATAAAAAATATGAAAACGACCATGAAAAGGGTCGAATTTCAAGACAGCATTAAATTCAACCCTTTCAGGATTGTATCTTCAAGTTTTTTAATACCGCAGGTTTTTCGAGCTCCGCGCAAACTACCTGCGGTTACTTGAAGATTATTAAAAATAAATCGTATTTTCTTTAGAAAACTAAAAAAAGATTAATTTTTTTTTACTGACCTCGCCCCGCCTAAACAGCCAGTAAAAAAGTGTAACTTTTTGGAAGTGTACTCTAAACTGGCGAGAGCAATTTTTCCAGCGGTTTAAAACCGGATAATGTATCAAATGCGGTTTTCCAATGAAAATTAAAATTAAAAAAATTCGTTGATTAATATTGTATCGGATATTAGAATAAAATGATTTTAGAATCATATGATTTTTTAAAACTATATTTTAAAAATAGACAATTAAACAATTGAAATATTCAAAATTAAATAAATTCATAGTTATAATGTTTTATTTTTTTATTTCAATGGTTATTGTTCGTTGTAAAGTTAATGAAACAACCGGATTGAGAACTTCTTGGACGTCGGTTCATAATGAATTGATAAATAATTCTTTTAAAGCTCCGATGCAATATAGACTTTTGCATTTTTATCTTGCGGAATTATTAAGATATGTGTTGCCCGTAAATATTTCGGATATTTATATTTTACTTAGATTATTATGGACTTTTCTATCATTTATTTCATTGCATTATTTCCTTAAACATTGGTTTGATTTTTCTAATGTTTTAATTGGAAGCTTTTTTTTTGCTATAGCCCAGTTTTGGTCTATTGATCCTTTTGTTCAGGAAGCTGAACCGCTTAACATACTTTTTTTTATTCTTGGAATTATGTCCATTAGGGATAATAAATTTAAACGGCTGTTGTTGATTGTTACAATCGGGTCTTTTAATAAAATGACTATGATTTTTTTGCCCGCCCTTTACTTTATTGTTTTTATTCAAAAGGAAAACTTAAAGCGAGTCGTTATCCGTTCCATCGCGCTTTTTTCACCTGTCGTAATTATTTGCGGCGGAATCAGATTATATTATAATCATTATTATTCTACCGAATATATGACAAGTTTTTTTCAATATAAACAGAATTGGTTATCATTAGTAGCGGCTTATCATTCGTTCCCCTATCATTTTTTTGAGTTTTTCGGATTGGGAATTTTTTATATGTATAATGTATTATGGATTTTAATTTTTATTGGATTTGGGAAGTTCCCTTCTTTTATCAAGAGGTCTTTATTATTGATTCCTTTATTTTTTGGAAGTCATTTTATTATCGCCCGCATAATGGAAAACAGATTATTTCTTCCGCTTGCGCCTATTATTATTTGCGCCGGCTTATTCGGCTGGAAAGAGTTAAAAAAACGCAATTAACAGCGGCTCCAAAGAACAAATATTTTTATCGAGTTAAAAAAACGAATTTAAAAACGATATAATCCGGCCGTTAAATAAAATTTATTGCTTAGGCAAAAAAAGTTTGTTTCGCAAGTTAGTAAGAAAGTTTATCTTTGTAGAATCGGAAAGGATAGGTTCAGAATATATGAGCGGCATTAGTATCTTATCAATAAATTTCTTGCATATACATCAAGAATATTTTTTGAACCGTTTTGAAACCTATATAAATTACAGTGTCTTAGCGTTTTTTT
>DAINAU010000156.1:0-9714 GCA_036733285.1 bacterium | reverse complement strand
ACTAATTCAAGATTGGGTTCATTTATTGTATCTCCTTGATAACGTATATCCATATAAAATAACATACGCGCTATATCGCCTTTAATTGCATCTCGCGGTTCCCACGAATCACTTGAATAATAACAGCCGATAGCTTCATTATGCGGAATATCGGAATAGTCAAAATCATTGTCCGATCTATCAGTATTAACCGAATTATCTGCAGGACGTAGATGATGAATATCAGTATAAGGCGGTAGCGTATCATCACTAAAGCCGTGCGATTTGGGCCAGACATGTTCGCGAACCCAGCAATTTTCGTCACTAAAAAAACCCTCCATTATATTATAATTTTTAGACTGCGAGCGTCCTGTATATAATAAAATAACATTATTCGTATCTGACGTATCTTCATCTGTATATTTGAGAGCTTCAAGAACTCCAGAATATGTAAGACGAGTATGATCGTCAATTAAAGAATGTAACTGTTCTATATACGCGCCTGAAGAAATTCCATCAATACCGTCATAATAATTTCCGGAATGCAAATCAGATATAAACAATAAAATAATAAGCGATATAATATAAAATATTTTAATTCTAAATTGTATCAATTTAAAACAACTTTTTTCAATTTGGCAAGTTTTATGAAAAACACAAAATATAAAATTACACATAAAAAAAACGATAGCGTCAAGTAAAGAACGTTAAAAATGATTCAGGGGAGCCGTTAATCCGAAAACGAGTAAAAAGCTCCATTTGTAATAATTTATTCTCAAAACAATAATACAGTATATACCTCCCGGTCATCGGCATAAAAAATCAAGAATAAGCTCCTATTATAGGAGTTTTTTTACGGAATTTGCGAAACAATTAATTTTAATCCGTCGATGCGAAGAATAACGACTTTAGTTCCTTCGTTCAGAATATCGTTTTGACAATCGGGACTTGCGAGAGCAGTCCATAATTCTCCTTCAAAAAATACGAGACCGGATTTGTTTTTTGTAATGGTTTGTTTTACAACTGCTGTTTTTCCGGGAATTTCCTCCCTGCCTACCGAGGGTTTTTTATTTTTTAATTTTATCAGCGAGCCGATTATAAATGTCATAAGCAGAAAAGAAAATAATCCGGCCGCCGCGATTAATGAACGAGAAATTTTTAAAAAATCATCGTTGAAAAGAATTAAAGAACCAAGTATAAAACTTATGGTTCCGAGTATTCCGACAATTCCATGCGTCGGCAGAAAATGTTCCAATACGATAAATCCGATTCCGAGAAGTATCAAGATAATTCCTGAAACTGATACGGGCAGAGTCTGAAAACCGAAAAACGCTATAACGAGACATAGCGCTCCCGCCGCTCCCGATATCCCGATTCCCGGCGACGACAATTCGTATATCAAAGCCCAAATGCCGATAGTCATCAAAATATACAATATATTTGGATTTGAAATATGAAACAGGATTTTTTTCAAAGGCGGAATATTATACTCGATAATCCGGGGATTTTTAGAATTAATTTTAAATTTTAATTTATTTTTGACAATGATTTTTCCGTCTATTTTTTTTAGCAAATCGGGTATATCGTCGGAAACAATATTTATTATATTCATAGAAAGAGCGGTTTTCGCGTCATAACTCACGGATTTGCCGATAAAATCTTTAACGACCGAATAGTTTCTGTTTTTTTCTTTTGCGACGCTTTCGAGAAAAGCTGTCAAATCGTTTGAAACTTTGGATTTCATTGAATCGCCAATATCTTTTCCGTTCATTTCAACCGGCGCGGCGGAACCGAGATTGGACGCCGAACACATTGCCGCCACGTCTGAAGCGTAGAGTATAAAAACTCCGGCTGAAGCCGCATGAGCTCCGTTTGGATAAACGTAAGCGATTACCGGAATATCCGAGTTTAAAAACAACTGAACTATATCGCGCATAGTTTCGACTAACCCGCCGGGGGTATCTATTTTTATAATCACGGCTTGAGCTTTGTCTTTCAAAGCAGCGGATATTCCGTCTTTGAGGTAATCCGTAAGAATTGGAACAATCGAGGTTTTAATAGTTAAAACGTAAATTTTATCGGAGCTTTTGGCGTAAGCCGAGCTTTGGGCGTAAGTCAATGTTTCGGCAAGCGGAAAAGAATCCGGCGAAATTTGAGTTTTTTTAAAACCGGAATTTTCAGAGGCGGGTATGATTGCCGAACCAGCTAAAACATATGAACAAAAAATATACAATCCGATAATATTATAAAAAATTAAAAGTTTCAGAAACCGAAATAGTTTTAATTTCATTTTTAATTTTTTCGTTTTAAATATTTCAAATTGTCGTAAAAAATCGAATATTCGTATTTCTTTTTGAAATCGTCAAAAATATCGTCGAGTTTTTTTTTGTATCTATCCTGCAGAATTTTGTGATAAATATCGTTTTTCAATTCATTTGTCAAAGGTTTTTCTGATGATTTGATTATTTGATAACAGTATAATATATGATAACCGAATCTTGTTTTTATTACCGGACTGAATTCGTTTAGATTAAGTTTAAAAGCTTCGTCTTCGAGTTCGTAATCAAGAAGTCCGTTTTCAATCAAACCCAGATCGCTAACTTTTATTTTTAAAGACGTATCATTTGAAATATCTTCAAAATTTTTTCCGGTTTTAATTTCCGATTCAATCTTCGACATAACAATTTCAGAATCCGAAAGAATATTTTTAAGTCCGATTTTTACGGGTTCAGCAAAAATATCTTTATTTTTCAAGTAATATTCGTTTATTTCCATTTCAGCGGGCAAATCAACGGAATTAAAAATATTCTGTTCGAATAATTCCAGAAGCAGTTGATTTTTGAAATCATTGACCGAGTTTATAAACGTGTCTGATTCGTCAAGTTTTTGTTTTTTGGCAAGCGTTAGAATCGTTTTAAAAAAAATAAATTCTTCGAGCGCTTTTTTATAAAAATAAGCGTCGTTATCGGAATCAAAATCGATTTCTTCTCCGTCTTTAGAAGTTTTAATGTTATCTTTAAAATCATCGATTCGTTTTTCAAAATCTCCGATAAAAATAGTATCGCTTCCAATGCGGGCGATAGGAATATTTTGAGCGCCGGAAAAAGTAAATTCTTCCGAAACTCCGGGATTAATAGCGTCCGCAGTTATTTTTTTGTTCATAGAACAAGAAGATAAAATGAAGACAAAAAATAAAATTATAAAAAAAATATAAGGACGAATCAAATTTTTTTTTTTCATAACTCAACAAAATCCGATTTTATAATTTGAAAATTTATTTTCGCTATAAGTCATTACCGCGTTAAAAATTTTATCGCCGTAAATCAGAGGCGTGAAAATCTTGTCGCCTTCCCACATATCAAGATTTATAACTTCGGAATTTTTAATCCAGCTCAGAGATCCTTCGGGCGAATCGATTAAATCGCCTGAAAAATCAGAGGTTTTAAAAATCCAGACATACCAGAGCGCTCCGAAAGGAGAATCTCCGAGATCCGGAAACGTAATATATCCCGCGAGTTTCAGCGAATTTATTTTAAGACCGGTTTCTTCAAATGTTTCGCGGATAGCGCAATCTTCCGGAGATTCGTTCAGGCCGATTTCGATTTTTCCTCCAGGCGCGACCCAAAGACCGTTATGGCAGTCGTTAATTTTTTTAATTCTATGCAGCATTAAAGTTTTGCCGTTTTTAATAATATATACCAGAACGCCTAATTTAATTTTTTTCATTAAACGAATTTTAACTAATAAAAGTAAAAAAAACAATAATAAATAAAAAAATCTATTGACAAAAAAGAATAAGCTTTTAAAATCTGTGGAATAAAGTGGGGTATTGTGGAGCGTTATGGAAAAAGAAGATGTTTTGTTTTCCGACGATTTTTTGGGCAATTACGAAGTTGCCATTGATGAAAAAAACAGATTTTCGTTTCCCGCGGAATATAGAAATATTCTGAAAGGAAAAATTCTCGTTATAACAAAGGGACTTGACGGATGTTTATATGTTTTTACGGAAGACAGATATAGAAAATTCTGCGGAGCTCAATTGAATTCCAAAGACGGAATAGAAAAAAAAGCGATTCGAAAATTAAAAAGAGCGCTGACTTCCTCGGCGGTAAAACGTTCGATTGATAATCAGGGAAGATTGTTGCTGCCTCAGAATTTGCTGCGAATGGTGAATATTGAAAAAGTATTGATTGTAGTTGGAGCCGGCGACAGAATTGAATTATGGAATAAATCAAATTGGGAAAACGAGACGGAATCATTTGACGATATAGAAGATTTGCTGGAAGAAATGTAGAAAACGATAGCGTTTGAAAAATTTTGTCGTTTTATATAATGCCGATAAAATTTTCCGCCGCTATGGGTTAAGTTCGGGTTAGATTTCGGTTGGTAAAAACAAAAAAAAAAAAGAAAAAAAGTATGACAAGCGTTCATATTCCCGTGTTATTGGCGGAAATCATAAAATTTTCAAAAATAGAAACGGGCGGAATAATTTTTGACGCCACGCTTGGAGCCGGCGGATACGCTTTATCTTTATTGGAAAAGAACGATAAAGTCATATATTATGGAATGGATAAAGATATTGATATGATAAATATAGCGAGAAAAACGCTTACGAACTTCAGTTGCGTTAAGTATGTGAACGACGACTACAATAATCTTGGTAAGATTATAGAAGAAAACAGTCTTTTAAATTCCGTCGATTATTTTATGTTCGATTTGGGCGTAAGTTCGGTTCATCTTGATTCGCCTGACCGCGGATTCAGTTTCAGATTCGATTCGCGGCTTGATATGCGTCTGGACAGAACTCAAAAAATTTCCGCGTATGAAATTGTGAACAGTTATCCTGAAAATGAAATCGCCGATATAATATATAAATACGGGGAGGAGCGGTTTTCGAGAAGGATAGCCAAAAATATAATACATTATAGAAACACAAAACCGATTGAAACCGCGTCTGAGCTTGCCGACATAGTTTTGAAATCGTATCCCAAACCGAAAAAATTCGGAGATAACAGAACGCATCCGGCGACCAGAACATTTCAAGCGATAAGAATAGCGGTTAATAACGAACTTGAAAATCTGGACGAAACCCTGAGAAACGCGGCGTATTCGTTGAAATGCGGCGGCAGACTTGTTGTGGTTTCATTTCATTCTCTCGAAGACAGAATCGTAAAAAATACTTTTAAGTATCTTGCGGGAGAACATCTTGCGCCTGAAAATACGGATTTTAAATCGGAGTTTTCAATACTTACAAAAAAACCAATCGAACCGAATAAGGACGAACTCAATATGAATATCAGAAGCAGAAGCGCAAAATTGCGGGTTCTGGAAAAAATAAGAAATATTAACTAAAATTTTATTTTGGGAATTTGATGAAAAAGATAAAAAAGAAGGGCAATTTAAAAAATATTCGGAAAAATGCGGAATCGTTGTATTCGATATTTATGGGTAAATGGAAAACGGATTGGAAAATGTATTCGAGTTTTATTTTAATGGCGATAACTTTACTGGCGTTGATAGGGTATATGTCGTTTCAGGAAGAGCAATTCACAAATTTAAAAGCTCAGATAAAAAGATTGCAGGACAAAAAAATAGGGCTTGACAACGAGAAAAAAAAGATTCTTCTTGAAAAAGTAGAACTTGAAAATCCGGTAAGAATAAAAGAAATCGCTTTGACTAAAATGGGGCTTGAAGAAAACAGGAATAAAAAAGTCGTGGTTATCAAGGTAAAATAAATGAAGCTGAGTAAGATAATTAAAAACATAAAATTTGAAAAAAAGAATTTCGCCGACGTTGAAATCAGCGGGATAACCGACAACACCGCCGACGTGAAAAAAAATTTTTTGTTCGCGGCTAAAAAAGGCGAAAAAACCGATTCCCATATTTTTATCGGCGACGCCGTAAAAAAAGGCGCTAAGGCTATAATCCACAGCGCTCCTCTGAAAAATTACGATTCAAAAGTCGTCTATCTAAGAATTTCTGACAAAGACGATACAAACGCTAACGAAGTTTTTATAAAATTATGCAAGAATTTTTACGGAAATCCTTCGGATAAATTGAAAATTATCGCGATTACCGGAACTAACGGAAAAACCACTATCTCATATTTATTGAAACATATTCTGAATTATTCCGGAAAAAAATGTTTGGTTATCGGAACGATTAACGCGAATATCGGCGCAAAAATTTTTAAAATTCAAAACACCACTCCCGGACCTTTTATTTTATATAAATTATTCAAAGAAGCGGTCGATAGAAAAGCCGAATACGCAATTATGGAAGCGTCGTCGCATTCTATAAAACAAAAACGTTTTGATTTGCGCGACGTAGATTGCGCAGCGTTCACAAACCTGACTCAAGACCATCTTGATTATCATAAAACAATGGAAGATTACGTCGCGTCGAAATCAATGCTGTTTAAATATATGAATAAAAATGGAATAGCTGTCGTAAATATTGACGACGAATATTCTAAATATATTTTGAAGAATTGCGGGAACTTGAAAACTTTAACTTATTCAATAAATAAAAAATCCGATATAACCGGAAAAACCGAAGAGCGTTCTCCGCGTTTAAATAAATTCGATATTAAATTTAAAAACCTGATTTTAAAAATCGAGACCGGATTAATCGGACGTCATAATATTTATAATATTCTGGCGGCATTCGGAGCGTCGCAATTTTTGAAAATACCGGCAAATAAATTCGCCGAAGCCATAAAAAAATTTAAAAACGTTCCGGGACGTCTCGATAAAATAAGACGGGGAAACGGTTCGTATATTTTTGTGGATTACGCTCATACTCCTGACGCTCTTTACAACGTTTTAAACGCGTTGTCTGAATTGAAGTCGAGCGGACGCATAATAACGGTATTCGGATGCGGCGGGGACAGAGACAGATTGAAAAGGCCTTTAATGGGAAAGATTGCCGTTGAAAAAAGCGATATTGCAATTATAACCTCGGATAATCCGCGCTCTGAAAAACCGGATGATATAATCAAAGAAATAGAAAACGGATGTTCGGGGTTCGATAATTATTCAATTGAGCCGGACAGAAAAAAAGCGATTGAAAAAGCCGTAAGAGCGGCTCGGAAAAACGATATTGTTTTGATAGCCGGAAAAGGTCATGAAAACTATCAGATTATCGGGAAAAAAATTATTAATTTTGACGACAAAAAAGTTTCCAGGGAAATTATTAATCGTTTAAAAAAAGGAAAATAATATGGAATTATTTTTAAAAGAGGTTTGCGGATTATCGGATTCAATAAAGAATATAGACGATAAAATTTTAGAAACCAGAATAAATAAAGTAGAAACCGATTCGAGAAAAGTTGAAAGCGGAGATTTGTTTATAGCGATAAAAGGGGATAATTTTGACGGTCATAATTTTGCCGAATCCGCCGTAAAATCCGGCGCAGCCGCCGTAGTCGTTCATAAAAAAATCAAAGCGGATATTCCTCAGATTATCGTTAAAGACACCGTATTATTTTTGGGAAAACTTGCGGAGTATTACAAATCAAAATTTAACGTTATTACTATCGCTGTTACCGGAAGCTGCGGCAAGACGACCACTAAAGATATGATAAACTGCGTATTAAAAACCAAATTCAACGTTGTGACAAACGCGGGAAGTTTTAATAACCACATAGGCGTTCCGCTTACCGTATTTAAACTGAAAAAATCCTCTGAAATTCTTCTTTCCGAAACCGGAATGAATCATTCCGGCGAAATAGATTATTTAAGCAAAATAATAAAACCCGACATAGCGGTAATAACAAACGTCGAGCCCGTTCATCTGGAAGGCTTGAAATCAATGAAAAATATTGCGAAAGCAAAATTTGAATTATTAAAAAATCTGAATAAAAACGGAACGGTTTTTTTAAATTGGGATAATAGTTTTATAAGAGCCGAAGCAAAAAGGTTTAAATTTAACGCGGTAAAATACGGGTTTTCCGAGGGTTCTGATTTTACGTTTAAGAAATATGAAAACGTCGGCGGAACATATAAAGTCAAATATAAAGACGAATTTATAACCTCGCCTTTGCCGGGTTTCCACAATGTTTATAACTTGTTGATAACCTGCGCTATCGCGGAATATTTTAAAATAAAAGCGGGGCAAATTAAATCTGCGTTGTCAAAATTCGAGCCGTCAGGAAGAAGGTTGAAAGTAGTAAAGAATAAAGGGGTCTCAATAATCGACGATTGCTATAACGCTAATCCGACCTCTGTGTCAAACGCGATAAAAATAATGGACGATATGCAAGTAAAAGGCAAGAGATATTTTGTGTTCGGAGATATGGGGGAACTCGGGAATTTTGCGGAAAAATATCATAAATCTGCGGGCGATTGCATGTTAAATTCTAAAATCGACTCGGCCGTAATAATGGGCGTCAACGCAAAACATACGTTTGAAAAAATTAAAAACAAAATAGATTCGATTTATGTTCAAACATACGACGAAGCGGTAAATTATTTAAAAACCAATTTAAAAAAGAACGATTGCGTTTTAATAAAAGCGTCGCGGTTTATGAAATTTGAAAATATAAGTTCAAAATTATATTAAGGAAAAAGAGATGTTTTATTGCATTTACGAATATTTTTTTGATTCGGCTACCGCGGCTGCGGCATTGCGAGTTTTATCTTATATAACGGTGCGGTCGGGATTTGCGTTGATAACGGCAATATTGATTTCAATAATATTCGGGAAAAAATTTATTAAGAAATTAATAGAATTAAAACTCGGACAGCCGATAAGAGACGATCATTTTCATAAATTGAATCAGGTTAAATCAAACACTCCGACAATGGGCGGCATACTTATTTTATTTTCCGTAACCGTATCTACGCTGCTGTGGGGAAATCTTCATAACAGATACGTTTTATTATCTTTGTTTTGTTTAATAGGACTTGGAGCGGTCGGGTTCGCGGACGATTTTTTAAAATTGAAATATAAAAATTCAAGAGGTTTATCTGGAAAATTAAAATTGTTATTTCAGATATTAATAGCGTTTGCGATAGGATTATATTTATATAAATCAGGAATAGTAAGCGCAAAACTGTGGAATCCTCTGCAAAAAAATATTGAAATAACAAAAGACACATACAAGGATTTATTGACGTCGGATTTTACGGACAAACTTACGGTTCCGTTTTTTAAAAACGCGTTCATACCTCTTGGAGCCGCGTATATTTTATTTGTGATACTGGTTATTATAGGTTCGTCAAACGCGGTAAATTTAACGGACGGACTTGACGGGCTTGCGGCGGGTTCTTCTTTATTTACGCTTGTAGCGTTTACAGTGTTATGTTATATCTGCGGAAACTGGCAGATAAGCAGGTATCTGCAAATTTTGTTTATTGAAGGCAGCGGCGAGGTTACGGTATTTTGTTCGGCGATGATAGGCGGAATAATGGGATTTTTATGGTTCAACTGTTATCCGGCTCAGGTATTTATGGGAGATACCGGCTCTTTATCAATAGGCGGAGTGGTTGGATTGCTTTCAGTTATTACCAAAAATGAAATTTTATTATTATTTTCAGGAGCGGTATTTGTAGCCGAGGCGGTATCGGTTATGCTTCAGGTGAGTTATTTCAAATATACGAAATACAGATTCGGAGAAGGAAAAAGAATATTCAAGATGGCTCCAATCCATCATCATTTTGAGATGCAGGGTTTAAACGAATCAAAAGTAATTATAAGATTCTGGATTATTTCAATAATGCTTTTGTTATTTTG
>DAINAU010000155.1:0-9801 GCA_036733285.1 bacterium | reverse complement strand
CGGCTCTTTTGCTTGGCGAAGAGAGTCTCGGTCTTGGCAGAATTTTAAAAAATATGTATAAACTGCCTTTCGCGATTCCGTTGATTGGCGGCGGGAAAGAAACTCAGCACCCTATTTTCATAAAAGATTTCGCGCATTATATTGTTAAATGCATCGAAAACGACAAATGCAAAAATAAAACTTATCAAATAGGCGGAGATACCGTTCTGCCTTTCAAAGATTTGGTGAAAATGATTTTAGAATTCAGAAATCAAAAAAGAATTTTTATTACCTTTCCGGTATTCATTGCGAAACTTATAGCAAGATATTTTCAATTAACTCAGGAAAGACCTCTATTTACGCTCGAACATATAAAAGGAATTTTACAGGATTCCAATCTCGATACGTCCGAATTAAAAAAAGACCTTGATTTCAAACCCACGCCTTTAAAAACGGCTTTGAAAGAATGTCTTGATAAAATCGGAAACAACTATGACTATTACATTAAAGGTTGGGGCGAAAGAGTAATTAAACTCGGTTGAATCTTTTATGAACGACAACAATAAATTCGTAAGCGTGGTTATTCCCGCGTATAATGAAGAAAACTCAATCGCGGCGGTTGTTTCCAAAATAAAACAACTCGATAATATACTTGAAATTCTCGTCATAGACGACGGGTCTTCCGACAATACCGCTATAAAAGCCGAGGAAGCCGGAGCTATTGTTATTAAGCAACCTTATAATATCGGAAACGGAGCCGCAATAAAAAAAGGAATATTTAACGCCAGAGGATTATATGTTCTTTGTATGGACGCGGATATGCAGCATCCGCCCGAAGAAATTCCCAATATGATAAAACACTCTAAAGAATACGATATGATAGTAGGCGCGCGCACTTCGGAATCAGGGGTTTCAAAATTCAGAGGTTTCGGAAATTATTTTTTAATAAAAATCGCCGAATTCATTTCAGGATATAAAATTCTGGATTTGACTTCTGGATTCCGAATGATAAACCGCGAAAAATGTCTGAAAGTCATTCATCTTTTTCCGAATCAGTATTCTTATCCGACTACTGTCACTCTTGCCTTTTTCAATAACGGTTATTCAATAAAATATCTGCCTATGAAAACCATAACAAAACGAACAACCGGAAAAAGCAACATTAAACCGTTCAGAGACGGAATAAGATTTATCATGATAATTATCCGAATCGTTATGCTGTTTAATCCATTGAAAATATTTTTGCCAATATCTTTCATATTGTTTCTCGCAGGGATAATTCAAACGGGCTACGCGATGTTAATTTTAAAAACCGGCATAAAGCAAGCCTCTATCATATTCTTTGTCAGCTCGATTTTAATACTATGTTTTGCAATGCTCGCCGAACAAATTTCTCAATTAAGAAAAAATTTATATATGTAAAATGAAACTTTTAAATTATTCGAGACTTATAAAAGATATTGCGGTCGCGAGATTAAACAGGCGGCTGGGAAAACCTTCAAACCTTAAAATGCTCTACTACGCGGTAACGTGGAGATGCAACAGCAATTGCATATTTTGCGACGTTAAAAAATTAAACAGAAAAAATTCGGAAGAACTGACCGCAAAAAATATCGGCAAGATATTTGAAGATAAATATCTGAAAAAACTCGAATATCTTAAAATAACAGGCGGCGAGCCCACTATAAAAGAAGATATTATCGACATTGTTTCTGAAATATACGATAAAAGCAAGCCCGCGTATATAGGACTTACCACAAACGGATTGAATACCGAAACCTCAAGAAATTTAATCTCAAAAATTTCCGGATTTGATTCTTCCATATCGTTAAGAATCAGCGTAGACGGAACCGGCGACAATTACAATAAAATCAGAAATTGCGGAACTGGAGCTTTTAACAGGGTTGTCAAAACGCTTGAAATGTTAAAACAATTTCAGAACAAAAAAAATATAAGCATAGGAATTAATCAAACCGTATCGAAAGAAACGCTCGGAAATATCGAAGAGGTTAAAAAACTCTGCTCCGATTTAAAATACGATTATTATTTATTTTTCGCATTGCCCACAAGAAATCTGTGGAAACCCGATTCAAACGCGGCGTTATCGAATAGTCTCGAAGATTATCTGCCGGTTGGAAAATTCACTGACGAAGAAATAAAAATGATACTTGATTCCAATATCAATGATTCTGCCATTAATTTGTTGAAAAGTAAAAACAATGAAAATCTTCTTTCGCTGAAATATTATCAGGAAGGTTTTTATAACAGGATAAAATATGGAAAATTAAAACCAAATCCTATCTGTCTCGCATTATTCAACCGATGCATTCTCGATCCTTACGGAAATATAATGGCTTGCAATTATATAACGCATCCGGCGGGAAATGTTCTTAAAAATGATTTTGCGGAAATATGGAATTCAGACGCCTCAAAAAAAACAAGGTCTTTAGTCAAAACCTGTAATAAATGCTGGCTGGGATGCGAAGTGATTCCAAACGCAATATATTCCGGCGATATTTTAAAATGGATGATAAGACAAATTGTGACCGGAAACTAACCGTTATTTTTATTATGTTTTAGTATGCGCGAAAAAATATCTTTGTCATAAACGCAGGAATATGTTGATAAGACGCTAATATTTCATATCTTATATGACGCTTTTTTAATTTCAAATGCAATTTTCCGGATTAATATTAGTTTCTCTAACGCTATATATTTTTTTATCCGAACTTTCAAAATAAATTCTGATTAGTATTTCGGATAATAATCCCAAAACAATAAATTGAACTCCAATAATAATCAACATTACGCTAAATAAAATCAATCCTTTATTATTGTCATAATCGGCGTAATTGAACGACCAGAGAATTGTAAAAACCAAATCTATTAAAAAACCAAAACTAAAACACAACAGACCGGCGGCTCCGAAAATATGAAGAGGCCGCGTGGAATAACTTATCAAGAATTTAACTGTAAGCAAGTCGCACATAACTCTTATCGTTCTTGAAATCCCGTAATTTGATTTTCCCGATTTCCGCGAGGGATTTTGTATGGGAACCTCGCAAATCGTTATGCCGTTTTGAGCCGCGAGCGCCGGAATAAATCTGTGCATTTCTCCGTATAATTTGATTTGTTTTATAACGTCTTTTTTATACGCTTTTAGCGTAGTGCCGAAATCGTGAATATTTATGCCGGACAATTTCTTCATAAGCCAGTTAGCCGACGCCGACGGTATTTTTCTAAAAATAAAATTATCGTTTCTTTCATAACGCCATCCGCTTACTATATCATATCCCTCGTTCATTTTATCAAGCATCGGGGGAATATCCTCGGGAAGATGCTGCAAATCTCCGTCCATACTAACTATTATGTCTCCTTCGGCAAAATCAAATCCGGCGGCAAGCGCCGCGGTCTGACCGAAATTCCGTTTTAAATCGACAAATTTTACTCTATCGTCTTTTTCTGAGATTTGTTTTATTATATCAATGCTGTTATCGCGGCTGCAATCGTTCACAAAAATAATTTCATAATTATCAGTCCTCGAATTAATCATTTTTTTTAGACGCTCGTATAATTCTATTATCGCCGCGCTTTCGTTAAATATTGGAATAACAAAAGAAATATCTATTTTCCCGGTCATTTTTCTTTAACCTCTTTTCTATAAATTAAATAGAGCGTTATGATAACGCAAAAATATATAAATGTCAATTTATAAGAATGCGGCAAATCGGAGTTGCGCATAAAAGACGGAAAAAATTTTACAACCGGAATTGAGCAATACCATTCTATTTTTTCAAAAATCTGATTATTGCCGTTAAATCTCAAATTATACAATAATCCGGGAATTGCAAACAAAATAATATTTATGATTATTCCGTAAACGGTAAAAATAATAAAAACCCATTTTGAAATTCTTGTTTTCATTATATTTTCAATTACGCTTATTCCGCCGATATATATCAAAGGAATTATGGGAATAATCAATCTAAACGGAGGCGACTGTCCGCCGAACCAGTTTCCGGAATAAAAAGACAACGGAATCAAATAAAATAAAATCAAAAGTATTTCGGTTTTAAGTTTTGAAAACAGGGCGGTTCGAAAAAATCCAAATAAAAAATAAGCTATCGCAGGCATATAAAAAAATACGCCGTAGTGCTGGTCAAAAAATAAAGCCGGAATTGTTCTGTAAAAATCATATCCTAAAAATCTCGATTCTTTGTTCAATGTATTCGCCGAAAAACTAAAATCGTCGTATATTAAAAAGTTTGCGATTAGATATAATATAATTGAAACCATAAAAACAACCGGGATTATTAAATTTTTTTTATTAAAAATATTTTTCAATCCTACAGTGAAAAAATATATTAAAATATAAGAAACTCCAAAAAAAACATATCTGAAATTAAACCAGAAAATCAAACCCGATAATATAATCGTAATAAAATATAATTCGGTGATTTTTCGCTTTTTCGCAATATAAACAAAAACGGCATTCGCTAATCCCGCGGCGATTTCAGGGTATATCTGATAATTATAAATGAAAAAAAAAGGAGATATGATTACCGCCGACCAATAAAAAAAAACTTCAATAGAGTCGAAGCTTCCTGATTTAACGCATAACTTCGCGATTTTATACAATATCAACGCAAGAAACGCGTTTATTACAGTCATCAATAAAATAATTCCTATTCTCCCAAATGCATAATAAGGGATTAGTAAAACCAGATGAAATGGAATCAAATTAGAATGCAGGGAATAAATTTTATTCTTTTTCGGATAAAAATTAAGAGGGGGAGCGTGTTCGGAACCTCCCGTTATTTCTTTCACATATTTAATATCGTCGACAAGATTTAGTTCAAAATTATTCGCCAGACTGTAAACGTTTAAAATGTATTCTTTTTCATCGCCCGCCGAACCGGCATAGTATTTTAAAATAACTCCCGGAAAAAAAACATAAACAAAAAAACACGCAAGAATCCATTCTTTAAGTTTGAATTCCTTTTCGTTTACTTTTTTTTTAAAATAAAAATAACAAAACGCGATTATTTTAAAAACTATGATAAGAGCGGCTACGACTCCTATTAAATATTTTATTTCTTTTAATTCTCCATTAATATTTCTATCTAAAAAATTAATCCTGCAATATATATATTTATAAAAAAAAAGAAATATTACCGGCGAATACGCAAGCGCTCCTATATTTTTATATTTTGATTTTCTTGATTCGGGATACGCGGCGAGTTTATCAAAAATCAAATAATCGATAAAAAAAAAGATTAAAACGGCGGTAAACGCGCCAAAATCGAATTTAATAAAAAAATCCGGCAGCGCGGCGATTTTTTTTATTTCTATAAACGCCGGAATAACAAAAGCGCTAACAATTGAAAAAAATAAAACAATAAAATAATTCATAATAAATTTATTTGCCGTTTTGTTTAGAAAAAAAGCGGATTCCTGAAATTATTAAAATAATAATTATTAAATAGAATATGTTAAATTTAAAATTTTCAGTTATTTTAGAATATATTTCCCGCAGTTTGTCTTTCGCCTGAATCGATTTAATGAAATCAAGATAAATTTTCCCTTCAACCGGAACTCCATCGACGGTAACGCGGTTTTTAACGTCTGCTTCGCCGCCATACCATATAAACAAATCTTTATCAGGTTTTAAAAACAATTTAATATCGGAATCTAAAAAAACGTCTTTTTTAAACATAATTTTAACCGCTTGGTATTTTCTTGAAAAACCGGCAGGTTCGGCAAGATAAAGAGATTCAATCAGCGTATTGCCGCCTTTTTCAATTTTATACGCTATATTTGTATTTTCTTTTAAAGTCAAGACAATGATTATTCCTTTTACTTTATGAACTTTGCCTTTTAAATTCAAATTCAAATCTAATTCGACGTCTTGGATTAATTCCGAATTTTTATAAACAAAATATTCTTTTTCTCTTTCAGAAAAAATCGGATGTTTTATTGGAATGCAATTAAGCAAAAAGAAAAAAAATAATAAAAATATTTTTTTATCAAGCATACTTTTTTTTTATGGTTTTCGATATTTTAATTTTTGAAAATAAGAAAACGACAAGTAAAATATTTATAATATATTTAGCGGATTTTATTATCAATTCATAATTCGCGAATTTTTCTATTACGGCATTAATGCTCGGCATTAGAGTTAATTCAGAATCAAGCGGATTCAATAAAATCCAAGTGGAATTGCGCCCCCAATTGTTAATGTAAATAAAATACGCTATGATAAACAAATAATAGTATTTGCGGTTGCTCTCATTAATTAAAACATAAATCAAAGGAGCAATCCAGATTATAAATTGGGGATGAAATTCGGAGCAAATTAAATAATAAGATAAAATCAAATAGGAAAATTTTATCAAGCAATAAAATCTGTCGACTTTAAAAAAAAATGTCGTAATAAAATTAATAAATATAATAGCAATGTATCCGGCGAGAAAATATCTCATTGAAGTCAAATAACCCGAGCTATTAATAAAAACGTCTTCTATGAAAGAGCGCGAATTCAAAAAAGGCAAAGATAAAAAAATATACGGAAATATTGAAATAGCCGATAATACTATTTTTTTTCCGAATCCGCAGGGAACGCACAAAAGAAAAACAGGAAGCGTTAAAAAAGGAAAATGTTTCATCATTCCTCCAATTCCCAAAAGCAAAAAACAGTATTCGAATCTTTCTTTTCTAAATAAAAAAATCGCTCCGATTATAAAAGCGGCGGGCAGAATATCGAATTGACCATACATAAAAACCGAATACAACGCCAACGGGGATAACGCCCAATATTTAATCGTAGTATTGTAATTTTCTTTAAATGTAAAATATAATAAAAAACCTATCGCGGCGTCCGCGAATAAAAAAATAAGTTTTAAAAAAAATAACGATTGAAAAATTCCCGGATTTATCATCCAATCGTTAAAGGTATTGAAATCTTTCAAATTATCGAAATATTCTATGTTGTGAAGAAACGGTTTAAACGCAAAGTAGTTTATTCCGAGAATGAAATATGTTAAAGGAGGATATTTGAATAAATGTATATTTTGTCCGTCGCCGTGATGCGAGTATATGTTCCATATTCTATTTGACAATTGCGAAGGTCCCGCATTAATCCATACTATATCCGGATGCGCGAAAAAAGGCATTACAAGGATTCTTAACAGAACGCCTATCAGAATCCATTTATACAAAAAAAAAATTTCATAGGAATTTTCTATAAATATTGAAGACCACAAAAACCAGCGTCACAACGATTATGATATGAAATAAATTGCCGAACAGCAATCCGCCGATTTCAATATAAGGATAAATATAATCTTCAAGAATATATTCGTTAAAAAATAAATAAATTAAAAAAATAAGCAAAATTGCGACAAATAAAATATTTGAAACATTCATCTTATTTATTCTCTTTTTCTACTGATTCAATTAAATTCATTCCATGCGGTTTCGCCAGCTCGTCAAAATATAAAGGAGGAATCATAAAAATAATACCGGTTAAAAACCAGAAAGGGCCCATAATCCTTATTAAGAAAAAAGTGTTCGCCGTGGTGGCGTGAACAAACAATCCTATCATTCCGCAAATATAACCTATGCAAATGCTTTTATTTAAACTGTTCCTCGAATGCTTATACGCGTTAAAGGTTTCCGACAATATTGTATAAAAAAGCCATATTAAAGACAACAATCCAAAAAGCCCTAATTCTCCGATAGTTCTGAAAACTGAACTGTCGACAAATCCGGCGCCGGTGATTCCAAGACCAAATATCGGATATTCAGACCAGTAATTAAGTATATCTTCGTATTTTGTTATTCGCGAACCGGAAGAAGAATCCAATCTTACGGTTTTTTCTTCTCCGGCAATCAAAGGTATTCTGTATTCATTTGGACCTTGAAATGTTCTTTCTATCCTAGTTTTTATATTCGGCGGCAAATAAAAAAGTAATACTACGCTCGATATCAATATAAGAAGTCCAAATATGCGTTTCTGAGCAGGCAACAAAAAAGTAAGAGTTAACAATACCGGAAAATATCCTAAATAAGAACCCCTCGAAAGAGTATGCAAAAACACCCATACAAGAACCGGAAGTAAAAACCATAAAAAATATTTATTCCAAATCTTTACTCCCATTACAGCCATCGCTCCGACAAGACCTATCATAAAAAGCAAATACCCTCCAAGCGTGTTTGGTTCCGGAGTATCTTCAAACGGGGTAGATACGCGCGCTACTCCCGCATTCATTTGTCTTAATCCGTCTATGCAGGTAAACGCTAAAACTATTATAAAAACTGTGATATACCTTTTAATTTCTTGTTTTGTTTTTACCGTATTTACGACCAGATAAAACACAAAAAAATATTCGAGTAATTTTAAGACTGTTAAAGTCGCTTCTTTGGGATTATTAATTTGATGGATTAAAACTCCGCGGGCTGACGATAACGCGCAAACAAGTATGAACGCAAAAATTGGTTTATCAAGCGGAGTTGAAACAAAAAATTTTATATCTTTACGGATAAATCTTGTAATCAGCCAGATAAGAGCGCAAATAACCACCATAACATCGTCGAATCTCAAAACGATATTTCTTCGCCCAGTTCTTCCTAAAGAGATTTCCGGCGAAAACATTGACACTATTATAAATATACAAAGACCTTTTTCAGGAGAGATTATAGCGAGTAAAATTGCAAATGCGGCAAGAACATAAAAATAATACTGACCATATTGACTAGCTTCGATTTCATTGCCATAATATACGATGCCTACAATTAATAATGTGAACAATAATAATTGAAAGAATTCAAGTTGGCTGCTTCGATATGATTTCATTTTCTCATTTAAAATTTTATTTTAACAAACTTCTGGATTTTTTCGCTTTTGAGTCAACCTCGAGCAAATACTGGCTTTGAGGAAAATTCGATTCCATAAGTTTGGCGTATTCTATGGTTTTGCTCCAATTCTTCATATTATAATAAATGCTTACTATGCTATAAATAGAAAAATCGCCGTAATTTGAATCCGAAAATTCGTCGATAATGATTCTATATATTTCAATCGCCCTGTTATAATCGGGTTTTGGATTAGTTTCATCCGCAAGAAGTTGAGCCGCTTGTAACAAAGAATCGGAACATAATCTCCTTGATTTTTTTAAAAAATCGCCTCTGAAATTTTCCCATATCTTTTTATTATTATATAATTTTATGTATTCGTTTATAGCCGGTATATATGATTGAAGAAACGGTTTTAATTCGTCAAAATCAAGAGTTTTTCCAGGGCTTTGTCTTTTTCTTATATCAATTTCGCGCATATTTAATAATTTGATTTTTTTTTCGGTATATTTCGCAATATTGAACTGGGCTTCCACCGCTTCATTTGTTTCGGGAAATTTAGTTACTACCTGATAAAAAAAATTCAACCCTTTGTTATATGAATATTCGGGTATGCCTTCCGTTTCTATTTCATTTACCGCTGAAAGACCTTGCGACAATAAATACGCCGCGTCATACGGTTCGACGTCGACGATTGGATTAGATGATTGAGAAGTTTCAGAAACATTTGTATTTCCAGCTTTTTTATTCTTACAACTTGAAACGCCCGAAACTATAATCGTCAATATAATTAAAAAAGATAAAAAATTAAACTTCGCTTGCATCTCTGACTCCATAATATTTGTATTGATAATGATAGTAATATGTATACGCTAATTTACCTTCGGCTTTAATATCGTTTAATACTACGCCAATAATATTTGCATTTACGTTTTCCAATTGTATTTTTGCCCGCATCAACGCTTCGCG
>DAINAU010000154.1:0-9803 GCA_036733285.1 bacterium | reverse complement strand
TAAAGAACCGTTAGAATTTTTGACTGATTCTATTATTTTACATAGAAATGGTAAATCCGGCCTTTCTCTTTTGATTTCCTAATTTTTGTGCTATTAAATTTTTTTTCTATTAAAAATTCGGTGAACTATTACGTATTTGCTTATCAATGAACTTTATAAAAAAATAAGTATTCAAGCGGGATAAAATAATTTTTTTTTGAATAATCCATAGATTCTTCTTGCATCCATACCTTGAACATTCCATGTATTTTATTTGCTAAAATTTAAAATAAATTAAATCCATAACTTCGAATGAAATTTTTTCTCACAATATCGAATGGATTATTGTTTTATCTGTCGACTATTTTTTTAAGAGCAGATTTTTATATATTAATTTAGATAATTTTATTTTATAAACATTTAATAATTCAGAGCCATCTTTTTTTAAAACTATAAAATATGGGGTGAGGAGCATTGTTTCATCAAAATTTAGATTCAAAAAACTTGAAAAATGATAGTTGGTTTTATTATATGAAAAAATATATAAAGTTACTTCATCTATATTAATGTTAGAATTTATGAGAGTTTCGATTGAAAAATTAGTAGTTAATTGTGATTTAGGAGGATTAGGTAATTTATAGATAGGATAATTGACTTTATGTATTTTTGAATAAAATTCAATTATATTTGACATATAAAAATCATCTAATATAATTTTTTTCAGTTCATTGTCCTTAATAATTTTTTTAAGAGCGATTTCTAAAGGTTGCCCTTCATTTGAAATCAAAAATTGAACCTCGCCATAATCATTTCTAATCAAAGTGGATTGCAAATTCCATGAATATCCTGAAGATGTCTTGAATTTTCCGCCATACTTTTCAAATGGAATAATATAATTATAAATGAAGATAAACGGGTAATAAATTAATAGTATTATTGAAAACAACACATATAAATTTTTTTTTGAAAATAATAAATATCCTATAACTCTACCTAAAATTATTGAAAAAGGAACGCTAATTATTATTAAATACCGATGAGTAAAAATGTGATTAAAAGATCCTTGATTCTGAAAAACTTCTTTTAAAAAAGGAGCTAAAATTACTATTGAAAAAAAAGTGATCAATGATAAATAATCCAAATCAGTTTTATTTTTTAATTTTACAAAATATATGTAAAAAATATATATTAAAACAATTGCCGATACCAAAAATGAAATCGTTGGATTTAAATAAAAACCTGAAAAATGCCTACAGACCAAATTACCATTTATTGTTTCTACAACAACAAAAATATATCTTGCTAATCCGAAAAAATAACGGTTGACGGAAGGTTGCATTTTAACAAAAATATTTAAATTTAAAAACAAAAAATAAAATACGGTTATAAAGAAAATCAAAACTATTGAACCAATCAATAATATTTTTTTATTAAGCATATACGGATATATATATTTTTTCTTTTTATAAACAACAAAAAGAATAAGAGGAATAACATATAATATGCCTAAAAAATGAACACTAATTAAAAATATGATTAATAATAAACTTAGTATTTTTTTTAATCTGTTATTCCTAAAAAAAATATTAAGCAAAATTAAATATGTAAAAATTATAAAAGGATACATAACACAACTGACGCGTGTCCAAGCTAAATATACTGTAATAAATGAAAAAACAAATATAGTAATTATGCTATTATTTATTGTCTGAAATTTATTAATAAATATGAAGAAAATAATACCGGTAAAAATATAAAGAAAATTATAAATTAATCTAAAGTTTACTAAAGAATAATCAACTATATTTATCCAAAATAATTTTATAATTTTAAAATATAAAAAAGCGCTTACATAATTAGGGAGCACTTCGGGTTTATTATTATAATAATCATAATTGTCAATAATATCAATAGTTGTCGCCTCTTCAGTATGTAAACCTGGAAATAAATCACTTTTATAAAATCTAAAATAAAAACCAATAATTAATATTAATATCAATAATAAAATATATATTTTTTTCATAGTATTTGCAGACCTTTAAAATTGATAACTATACTTTTTTAAGTTCAAAATACACAAGCCCAAATTCGGTTTTTTTATAATCATTTTCGATTTTTTTTTTAAAAAATTTGTCAAAAACATAAGCTAAATATTTTCTTGTTTTTTTGCAAATTATCCATTCGTTAAAAATTTTTTTATTTAAAAATGCAAAAAAACCAAAAGGAACAAAAAAATCATTCATTAAACAAAATATTTTGGAATCATATAATTTGCTTTCAACAACTTCGAATCCATATTTTTCAAATAGCTTAGTCCAATTTTCTACTGAATAAAAATGATAATGTTTCCAAAATTTATTGAAATATTTTCTATATTTTTCAGCAAACGAATTTAATTTTAAAAAAGAAAATAATTGAAACATTATTGAATACTTATCAAACATATCAGTAGGAACTGTGACATACATTTTACCATTTCTTTTTAATACTCTATTTGCTTCTGATAAGACATTTCTTAAATCTACAATATGTTCTAAAACACTATTTGAAATTATTGTATTAATAGAATTGTCTTCTAATGGAATTGCGTTGCCATAAGCACAAACTAATAATTTGTAGGTTTTAAAATCAATAGCTTTTTTCAGCTCTGAAATATTAATATTTAAACCAATATCCAATTTATATTGAACAATTTTTTTTGCGAAAATACCCTCGCCGCACCCTAAATCGAGTATGGGAGGTTGGAATTTTTTTTTAAAAAAAATCAGGCATTCAAAATATCTTTCAGTAGCAAGCGCCAATGGCGCTTCGCATAAATAATTATAATATGTTTTATCATCCATTTATTAATTTTTTACAGCGCTTATCATTATATTTGTGGCAAATTTATTTATAGAATCAATCTTATAATCAAATTGTGTTAAAGCAAATTTAATATCATCAAAATTGTGATATGAATATTTTCTAATATCTAATAATCTAATTTTTTTTCTTAATATATTAATTATATGCGTGTTATCTAAAAAATTAAATAAAATTCGTTTAGTATAAGGTAATATATTTTTAAAAAAAATATTATAATCTGGTATATAGGTTAAAACTCCAATGCCGATAACTACATCAACCTCAGAAATTGAATTTGTGGATATATCAACATTTTTCACTTCAATATTATTTAATTGATGCGGCAATATTTTCTTTTTAACTAATTCAATAGACGCATCAGCATAATCGTAAGCATAAACAAATACTTTTTTGGATAGCAGTTGGGGGACATATACGCCGCAACCGCAACCTACATCCGCTACTTTCATATTTGTTTTTACATAATTGTCAATATATCCAGATACAATATTATACCTTATCAGCATATATTTTTTTTCAATCGGAAATAAAAATTTCTTATAAAATGCCCTTATAATTTTAGGTCCTAATAACGTCTCTTCAGAATTGTTGTCGTAAAATTCAGAAAAAGCTTTAATATTTGCTTCCCAATAGTTTCTATTTAAATCTTTTTGATTTTCCAAGATAATCTCCATAATTTAAAAATTTCAAAAAAATATTTTTTGAAAGTTTTGAAAAAATTTGTTTTAGATTCCCCATAAATACGAAGTTTATATAGAGTAGGAATTTGAACTATTTTAAATTTTTTTTTTTGCGCGTAAAACAACAAACGAAAAAAATAATCTCCATATCCCCAAAAAATTTTATTAAAATCAAGCTGTAATAATTTTTCACGATTAATTGAAAAAAAACCGCTCAAATTATCATCTATTCGGCTTCTTATCATTAAACGAACAAATAAATTAAAAAAAAAGCTTAAAAAATATCTAAATCTATCTTCCATCCCTCCGCCAAAAATAAATCTTGATCCAATAACCATATCTGTGTATTTTGCAATATTATATAATAATGTTACATCATCGGGATTATGATTAAAATCGGTATCCATAACTATTATAATTCTGCCTTTTGAAAAAAAGATGCCTTCTCTTATAGAATTTGCAAGTCCAGGTTCATTATTTCTTACAATAAGCGTAACTTCATTATCTTCTTTCAAATTTGTTTTAATTATTTCACTGGTTCCATCAGGACTATTATCATCAACAATTATAATTTCTTTATTAACTTCGCTCAATACATTTTTTAATCGTTCAATAAGCGGAATTATATTTTTTTTTTCATTATATGTAGGTAATATAATACTAACTTCAATATTCTTCATCAAAAAACCATATTTAATATTATCAATTTTTGAAATAATTTTTTAAAGTCAAATAATTTAATTAATAAAAACTTTTTACAAAAAAATAATTTTTAATTTTTTTACAAATATATTTTATTTGGCTTTCGCAAATATTTATTGAGGATGGTAAATTTATACCTTTTTTTGACAAAAAGAGCGCATTAGAATTTTTTCTTTTACAATAATAAGGCGGTAAATTTGTCATTGGAATAAAAAAAGGTCTTGAATCTATATTGTTTTTTAATAAATGGTTAATTAATCCATTGCGGTTTTTGGTTTTATTTTCATTAACTAACGCAGAAAACAACCAACATATTTTTTTTCTATCATAAAATATTTTTTGAAATTTAATATTTCCAATATCCGCTAAATTTTCAATATACTCTTTTTCAATTTCATTTTTTAAGTTCAAAATTTTATCAATTTTTTCTAATTGGGCAAGCCCGACAGCAGCCTGTAGATTAGTCATACGATAATTAAACCCTATTTCAGAATGATAATATCTTTTTTTTGTTGACATAGCATGATCGCGTAAAAATAACAATTTTTCAAAAATTTTTTTATTGTTTGTAACAATCATCCCGCCTTCGCCAGAAGTGATTACTTTATTTCCATAAAAACTAAAGCAACCGCCAACGCCAAAACTCCCAATTTTTTTATTATCAAATTCCGCTCCATGCGCTTCAGCGCAATCTTCTATTAAAAGCAAATTATATTTGCGGGCTATGTATAAAATTTTCTTCATATTACACGGTTGTCCATACAAATGAACCGCAATTATTGCTTTGGTTTTTGGAGTAATATATCGTTCAATTAAATCAACATTAATATTCCAACTATCCATATCGGAATCAATCATTACAGGTTTAGCTCCAGTATAACTCACTGCGTTAGCAGTTGCAATAAAAGTTAAATCGGGAATTATTACCTCGTCATTTTTATTTATATCAAGAGTTTTTAAAAGCAAATGTAAGGCAACTGTGCCATTTGCTACTGCCACGCCATATTTAACTCCACAGTAATTAGAAAATTTTTTTTCAAAAACAGATATATATTTACCAAGAGATGAAATCCATCCGGTATCAATACAATTAATTAAATATTTTTTTTCATTACCTAAAAATATAGGTTGAGAAACTGGGATAAAATTTGATTTTTTCATTAATTTAATTTTATTAAAAATTCATTAATATATTGATTTTACTTTATAGTTAAAGTATTATATTTTCTTATCTATGGAAGTCAATTGAAATATTAATTATGTATAAAAAAACTTTAATAATATTAATATTTTTCTTTTATTTTTATTTTTATGAGTTATCAAATATTCCGGGTTTAAACGGCGATGATGCTTGGTTTATGAGTAAATCGCTTGATATTAAGAATCACGGATTATTTAGAAACATCGGAGGGATGGGCAATTATACCGGCGTGTTGCATCCGTATCTGATGTATCTGTCAAATATAATTTTTCCGGACATTATTTTTGCCGGCAGAATTCTAAATCTTTTCAGCGTAATAATAATATCTATCCTTTTAATAATAATATTAAAATCCGATATTCCGAATAATTTAATTTTATTGTTAATAATACTGTTTTCTTTAAATCCTTTTAATTTCGGATTTCACCGCGTTGCATGGCCTCATTCATTATTGCCTCTTTTTTCAATATCAGGAATATTGTTTTTCCACGGCTACCTTAAAACAAAAAAAACACTTTATTTAGCCGCCGCTTTGATAATAGCCGGACTCGGAGCTCAGTTGCATCCTGTAATGACTTTGCAAGTCGGTTTTTATATAATATTCATTTTGATATATCAGCGCCAACTTGCAAAACAAATAATCTCAAGTAAGACATTTATTTTTCTGGCGATATGTTTTTTAATCGGAAGTTTCTCAGTCGTATATTTTAATATAAACGCAGTCCAGAGATTGTTCGGAATTCATCTAACCAATATTATTGAAATAGGATTTTTCAAGGTAATCAATATTTTAATAATCAGATTTGCTCAGTATTCAAAAATTTTTATTAACAATTTTACCGGATACCCGTCTCTTGAATATTTTTCAGGAATATTATACTCTAATATCGCGTTAAAAATATTATTATATTCATATTCAGTTTTACTATTGTTTTCAGCTATTCATAATTGTTTATCCAAAAATAATTTATTAAAAAATATTTTTGGTTTTCATTCTATCTTCCTCTTTTTTGCTATTCCGTTTTTTCTTGAATTCGGCGGATTTAATATGCATAAATTGCATCCCGGCGAAGAACGTATTTTTCTTATAACAACCCCGATAATTTTCATAAATTACATTCTGTTCGCCGATAATTTAAAAACATACTCGAAAAAAATATTCTATAGTTTTTCGGCGGCGATAATCTGTATCAATATTATTAATATAAGTTATAATTATTTTTATAATTTCAAAACAACCGGCGGAACCGGCGACCAATGTTATTTCATTAACGAAAAAGACGCCAAACTTCACGCCGCGGAATATATTTCAAAAAATTATTCCGATTCAAATACGATAATTTTTGTTCAGGATTACTGGTTATACTGGCCGCTAAAAATTTATTTTCAAAATAAAAGTTATGAAATATTCTACGCGCCAAAATGCAAAATACCAAGACATGGTTATCCGGAGATTAATGAATTTTCAGAAATTTATAAAAAATATCCAAATAAAAATATTCTGTTTGCGGTATGGTCAGACCTGAATAATAAAGAACTGTCCGATTTTCTTTCAAATAACAAAAAATTAAAATCGATTCAAAAAAAAAATGGAGCGGAAACGATTTATATTTACTCTTGCAATAATTCTAATGTCATATAACAAGTAGTTAAAAAAAGTATTTTGATACCATTTTTCAGTTGCGCCAGCTGCGTAAAATATTTGTAGCGAGTCCGTCTAATAAGGTTAAAAAGTAAATAGTTTATGCGTTTTTTTAACCTTATTCGTATCTTAAAGCTTCGATTGGTTTAAGATTTGCCGCCTTATTCGCAGGATAAATTCCGAAGAACAATCCAATGGATATTGAAAATCCAAAAGAAATAATGATAGAACTCATAGTTACGTTTGTATTAAATCCGGCGGCTGTCGAAGTCAAATATGAAAGCAGATAGCCGGTTAAAATTCCTATGAAACCGCCGGTAAAGCTTACCATAATTGATTCAAACAAAAATTGTATTAATATGTCTTTTTTTTTCGCTCCTATGGCTTTCCGTATTCCGATTTCTCTTGTTCTTTCCGAAACTGATACAAGCATAATATTCATAATTCCAATGCCTCCTACAAGAAGCGACACGGCCGCCACTCCGGCAAGCAGATAAGTAAGGGTTTGAGTAACTGTGTTCACCTGAGAAATAATTTCCGCCTGATTGCGTATGCGAAAATCAGATTCTTCGGATGCGAGAGTTTTATGACGAGTTCTTAAAAGTTCTTCAATTTCAGTCTGAACGTCGTTCATTAACTTTTCATCCGATACCTGCACAACAATGGTTTGAAGATAATCATTTCCCGTCAATCTTTTTTGGAAAGTTGTTAACGGAACGAATATCAAATCGTCGTTATCTCTAAAACCCGACTGTCCTTTTTCTTCTAAAATTCCGACTATTTCAAAAGATACGCCTTTAATTTTTATTGTTAATCCCATAGGGCTCATTTCGCCGAACAATTCGGTTTGAACGGTTTTGCCTATAACGCAGACTCTTTTTACGGCGCGGTCGTCAATTTCGTTTATAAATCTGCCGCTTTCGATTTTATAATTTCTAATAGCCGCATAAGGTTCAGTAACGCCGATAATCGTAGTGTTGGTGTTTTTATTAAAATATTTAACCTGCATATTTCTGGAGTTTTCCGGAGCTATTCCGGAAACATATGAAACGTTGTTTTTAATAGCCGTTCCGTCATCAAGCGTAAGATTCTGAACGTTTCCGCTTTGAACGGCTCCTCGCCTTTGCATGGCTGGATTTACAAATAAAAGATTAGAGCCGAGCTCTTTTATGGAATTCGTTACGCTCTGTTTCGCTCCTTCTCCAAGAGAAATCATCGTAATAACAGCTCCAACTCCTATAATTATTCCAAGCATAGTAAGGAGGCTTCGGAGTTTATGAGTAAGAATTCCATTAAAAGCTGTTTTTATTAATTCCCATATCAGCATAATTTTTCTCCAAAAAATTTTTATAAAATTAGAGCGAACAAAAACGAGTTAGTTCCAAAACGTCCCGATTTTTTTTACCGACTGATTTTCAAATTTAGTTGAAGCGGTTAAAACCGCTATGCTTTTTTTTAAAACAGGATGCTTCAAATCCGGATTTATTTCAAGCATAGGTTTGACCACGAATTTGCGGTTCAGCATTTCAGCGTGAGGTATAGTAAGCGCCCGCGTCGAAATTATCATATCTCCAAATAATATTATATCAATATCGATATTTCTCGGTCCCCATTTGACAGTCCGCTTTCTATGCATAGAGTTTTCAACGTTTGACGTAATTGAAAAAAAATCAACCGGATTTATATCCGTATCAATTTCAACGGCGCAATTATAAAAATATGACTGTTCCGTCAAACCTACCGGAGAAGTTCTGTATAAAGAAGAAACTGAAATGACGCTCAAATATTTTTCTTCCGACAATAAACCGATAGCGTTTTTTAAATTTTTAAGTTTAGGGGAAATATTTGACCCTAAAATCAAATAAACTCGAGTCATAATTTTATTTTTGAACGGCTTATGCATTTAAGCTTCCCGTTCAGAAAAAAACATTATTTGACTATTCCGCTGAAACCCATAAAACACAACGAGAGGATTCCCGCGGTAATTAGCGCGATAGGCGCGCCTCTCAAAGGTTTGGGGATATTTATGAATTCAAAACGCTCTCTCAATCCAGACATTATTATTAAAGCCAGAGTAAACCCTGAAGCCGCTCCAAATCCATTGACAGCCGACTTCAAAAGACTGTTTTGAAATTGAACGTTTTTAACATTAATAAGAGCTACGCCGAGCACCGCGCAATTTGTCGTGATTAAAGGAAGATAAATTCCAAGCGCCTGATATAGGGCGGGACTGTATTTTTTTATCGCCATTTCCACAAGCTGAACAAGCGTTGCAATTGACAATATAAAAATTATTGTCTGCATATACGCAAAATCAAATCCCGACGACGACGAAGCTCCTGATAATTTATAAATAAGATTTGAATCGGTCGGCAATAGAAAAAAATAATTTATCAGAAATGTCATTATGGAAGATAGAGTTATAACAAAAATGACTGCTACTCCCATGCCAATCGCAGTTTCAATTTTTTTTGACACTCCTATAAAAGGACAAATGCCGAGAAATTGGACTAACACAAAATTATTGATTAATGCGGCGCTGATGATTATCAATAAATATTCTGTCATATAAGACATAGCAAAGCTTATCAGCTCTTGCGGTACAGGGTGTAGCAGGCCAGTTGGCGCAGGAATTCGGCCTCGGGGCCAAACAGCTCCAGGCTCTTAAGGCAGGCAGCAATGCTTTCTTTCAGTAGTTGCCGGGACTTCTCCAGGCCCAGCAAGCTGGGATAGG
>DAINAU010000153.1:0-9803 GCA_036733285.1 bacterium | reverse complement strand
CATTATAACTACGACCACGCATTTTTCAAAATACGCTATCGGCGGAATGTTTGTATTTGATTCGACTTCGGTTATTACATCGAACGACACGTATGCGGCCGCAAATGGTTATGATTCGGTATATGTTGCTGTTTCTTTAAAATTAAGCGGAAACAATGCGATAGGAATTCCTGCAATAATTCAGACTGATAGAGCGAGCGACAGTATAGTCTATGAAAATACAATCACGGATTCTCAAGGTAGAATTTTTGCTTACGTTAAAGGTTCGAGGCCGGGAGTTTCGATTGTTTCAGTTGCGGGAGTATCTCAAACTTTAGCGGTAGAATTTTTAGAATACCCTCAGACTCCGGATTACGCCATGTTTTCAGCTAATCCGCAAACGCTTACCGTAGGAGAAACATCGTATATCACCGCAAAAGTCTATGCTTCGGATTCAAACGCGATGTTTGGAGGAACCGGATTCTCGATTTCAGCTTCAGGGTCGGTAGCTGACAGCGTTATGGCGTCTTCGGCTGGAACGGATAGCAATGGAAATTGCGTATTCGCGTTATATTCGGAAAAACCGGGAACAACTTCGATAACCTCGATATTCTATAACGGTTCGGCATTGAAAATATCCGGACAGGTTCCGGAAATAGTTTTCAAAAAAGGAACCGCTAACAATAATTATTCCGGAATTGAAATATTCGGAAATCCTTATGCCGACGGAACAGATTCGGCAATTATAATAGTAAGAATGTCGGACAGATTCGGTAATCCGCTTTCAAATCAAACTGTTGTAATAGCTTCGTCGCGCGGAAATAACGTCGACAGCATAGTTCAGAAAAATCTCATAACAGGAGAAAACGGATATTGCTCGACTTATGTAACGAGTAAGGTTGCAGGTTCGGCAAAAATCAGAATTATCAGACCTCTGAATATATCAAATTACGGAAACGTTGAATTTCAGAGAATGCCGTCGCCGGTATCAAGCGATAATTCGAGCGTGACGGTTCAGTATCAGCAAGTTGTCGCTGATAACGTTTCAAAACAATCAGTATCCATTTATCTGAAATACGCGGATGGAAATCCTGTGACTGACACATATGTTAAAATAACTACGAATAGAAGCGATACTGATATTATTGAATATTTTAACGGGTCAAACGATTCGTCTTTGACAAACGCGTCAGGGCAGGTTGTAGCTTATGTGAGTTCGTCGTTAGCCGGAACCGCGACGGTTTATGTGATTAATCCGTCGGGATTACAATTGAACAAATCTTTTGAATTTAAAAACGGACCCGCGGACAGATTTAACGTTGAACTTGAAAAAACTAATTTTGGAGTTGGGTCCGATTCGTCGATAATAACTGTAACCGCTTTTGACAGATTTGGAAATACGGCGGTTGATTATAACGGAACTGCGAATTTATCTGCTACAGGCGCCGATAACATATCTCCGTCCGTATTATCGAATTTTGCAAACGGCGTATGTTCTGCGGCGGTAGATTTAACTATTAGCAAAGTATTGCCTGCGTTCAGCGTAGTGGCGACTAACGGAGTCATATCAGGAGTTAAAACCGGATTGAGCTCAAACGATTCTATAGAACCCGTTATATCAGAAGTTACGATTTTTGGGCAGAGCGGGATTACCGGAACAATTTCGGCAAATGAAACTTTACTTACTTTGAAAGCTAAAATTACCGATAATTGCGGCAAACTTACAAAAAATAATGTTAAGGCGGATTTGCGAAATTTAACCGGAAATAGCTCCGATAGTTTGGTTTGCCCGAATAATTATGATAATACGAATAATTATGCTGAATGGTCAATTAATTTAAAAATTCTGACCGACGGAATGATTCTGAATTATTCTATAACAGCCGAAGATTTAGCGGGCAACGATACTTTGTTCGCGTCTTCGCTGAACGTTGTTTCGGAATTAAAAGGATATGATTCTGCATATCTTGAAAATAACAATGTTGAAATTATTTCTCAAGACGGAAACTTTACCCTGTCCATACCGAAAGGCAGCGTTAAATCTCTAAGCGGAATAATAGCGTTTTCAATAGAACATAATTCTATTAATTCAGTTTATCAGAATTTGATAAATTCAGCGAATAATCTTTACGCTCAGTCTGCCATAAATGAATTTATTTTGATCAAGGATTTTTATTATGAATTAAGAGCGTATAGATATGCGAACGGAATAATTTATGATATTAGCTCTGATTTCTTGAATAATCAGAAAACTGTTGCGATTTCGATAAAGTATCCCGCGGCTCTGTCGGCGGTTCATTCTCAAAATCTTGTTATAAACAGATTGAATGAAACTAACGCCGAATGGGAACAGGTTCAAGGCGAATGTTTGAAGGATTATATCAATAGAACCGCTTCTGTTTCCATAAATCATTTTTCTGTTTACAATTTGGGTTTTTCAAATTATAATGATTTCAGTAAAACGGTAGTATATCCGAATCCGTGGACTCCTTATACGGGCAGCGCGGTTTTAGCTTCTACCGATAACGCATATGGAATTAAGTTTAACGGATTGCCGAAAAATACGAGTATAAAAATTTTCACGGTTTCCGGAGAACAGGTAAGAAAAATTTCAAGCGGCGTTTATAATACGGCGAACTGGGATTTGAAAAATGACGACGGTAAAGAGGTAGCGTCCGGAGTTTATTTGTATTTGCTGGAAAATAACGGGAATAAGCGAACCGGAAAAATAGCCGTAGTAAAATAAAATGTATTTTTACGGTTCGGAGTTTTTAATAAGCGACCGTTAAAACAGTTTGAAAACATATTATTTGTTTGATAATCTTTCAATTATCAGTCGAGGGATTATCAAATAAAATTTTGAAATCAAATTGTTTTAACGGTTTACAAAATATTATTTTTAAGGATGATAATTATGAAGAAAACTGCGATTATTCTTTTGGTATTTTCATTAATATTTTTAATTTCAAATCAATCGAACGCCGGAAATTCCAATTCGGGAAGTTATGGCGCGGCGTTTTTGAAAATACCGGTTGGAGCAAGGGCTACCGCGCTTGGCGGCGCCTATACCGCTTTAGCGGACGATATCTACGCCGCATATTATAATCCCGCCGGAATAGACGGAATAAATAAATGTATGATCGCGTTTCAACATAACGATTGGCTGCTTGATATTAAACACGAATATATTGGCGTAGGTTTCAAACTCAATAAGAAATCGTCTCTTGCGTTATCTGCAATCATAATGGATTTGGGAAATGAGGTTCAGACAAAAGAAACCGCGCTTGGCGCATACGACGGAACAGACGGAACTTGGAGCGCGTCGGATATGTCGATAGGATTAAGTTATTCGCATAAATTAAACAACGCGTTATCGTTTGGAGCAACCGGAAAATATATCAAACAGGAAATCGCCGGTTATTCCGCAGACGCGTATGCGCTGGATTTGGGACTGCAAACGACTTTTATCGAGCAGGATATTAAACTCGGATTGAGCGTTCAGAATATAGGAACTAAACTTAAATTCATATCTGAAGAAGACAAACTTCCGATATTGATTAGAGCCGGAATAAGTTACGGATTAAGCGATTTGATTTTGTCCGGAGATTTAGTTAAAGCTCAAGATAACGATTTAATTTTGCTTGCCGGCTGCGAATATAGTTTTGCTAAAATATTTTCATTAAGAGCCGGATGGAAATCAAACGACGATTTGTCAAGCTCCGGTATTTCAGCCGGACTTGGTTTGAAATACAATAATTTCAGCATTGATTATTCGTTTGAACCTAAAGATAATTTCGGCGACGTTCATAGATTTTCTTTAGATTATAAGTTTTAAACTGAATTTGATTAAAATATTATTATTTTTTTTTGTTATATTTCAATACGCCGCAGGTTTTGCAAGCGTTGCGTCCGCGAATAATTATCGCGATAAAATAATTGTTTTTTTTAACGGCGAATGCGATAACTGCGTTGCTGTTCAGGAATTTGTTTTACTCCCTTTTCTAAATCGGAAAAATTTGCAGTATGAAATTTTCGATATCAGTTTTGCCGATTCCTATTCTTTATTCCTTGAAATTGAAAAATTTACCGGCGATACGGTTAATTTTGAAACTCCTATAGTTTTGTTTAATAATAAACTTTTCGCGGGCAAAGAAGAGCTGACTAAACTTTTTCCGGAAGAACTTGATTATTGCGAAAAAAATGGGATAGACGGATTTTTCAAGAATGATTTAATGAGTTTCGCCGCTCCCTCGAAACCGGATTCAAATCATTTGTTTGATTTGGTTTATTTTTATAAAAAAGGATGCGCGGATTGTTCGAGAATTGAAAATGATTTGCGATTATTAAAAAAAATCAGGACGGGATTAAACGTTTTAAGTTATGATATTGCGGAAACATATTCCGTTATGCTGTATGAATCTCTTTCCGAAAAATACAAAATTCCGGAGCGCGACAGATTGATTGTTCCAGCTGTTTTTGTTAAAACTGAACATTTGACAGGAAACGAATTGAATTATCATTCTATCGAAAAATCTCTTTTAAAATTTCAAAATCAAACTTTTAAATTTGAAGAAGAAGATGTTTTCAACCAAACCGCCGGATTGTCGCTTTTGAAACGTTTTGAGAAATTTTCCGCCGGACCCGTAATGCTTTCCGGATTAATCGACGGGATAAATCCCTGCGCTTTTTCGGTAATAATTTTTTTTCTATCGTATGCCCTTGTTTTAAAAAAAGAAAAAAAGATTATTCTGATATCCGGATTGAGTTTCATTTTCGGAATTTTTTTGTGTTATTTTTTAATCGGAACCGGTTTGCTTGAATTTTTAGATCATATTCGGGTTTTAAAAAAAACGGAAAAATATTTTTATTTTATTTTTTCAATTGCGATGTTTGCTTTGTCCGGATTGAATTTTTATGATTTCGTATTATGCGTTTCGGGCAATTCAGATAAAATTATAACGCGTCTGCCGCTTGCTCAAAAATTGAAAATAAATGATTTTATAAAAAAATCGGGCGGTTCAAAAATGATGATTCTATCAATGTTTTTATGCGGAATCGTCATTTCGTTTTATGAGTTTGGATGCACCGGTCAAATATATCTGCCTACTTTAATATTCGTTTCAAAATATTCAGAATTATATGTTTCTCCGTTTTTATATTTGTTTCTTTACAACCTTATGTTTATCGTTCCGTTATTAATAATTCTTGCCGCGGTCTATAAAGGAGTTCAGATTAAATTCGTATTGAGATTTTTCAACAAACGGATTGCTTTTACAAAGTTATTAGCGGCATTGCTGTTTCTTGGATTTGCGCTGATGGCGTTGAAATACGCTAACGTTCTGTAACAAAAATAAACTGACTATTTGTAGTCGAGAATTTTAATTCCCGTAAACTGAAATTAACATGCGTTTTTTGTTACGTTCAGGCTAATTTTTAAAAACCGTTAAAACGGTTTGTTTTTCTGATATTCTATAGTTAACCCCGCAATTAATTGCGGGGTTAATAAAAAAACATACGTATTTTTTGAACCGTTTTAACGGTTTTATTGCATCAATTGAATAATAACCATTTTTTTTAAGGGGTTTTTTATGAGCGATATTATGACCGCTTTTGGATTAACTCTGTTAGCCGGTCTTGCAACCGGAGTCGGAAGCGCGATAGCTTTATTTTCAAAAAAAACGAATTTCAAATTTTTATCCGCGTCTTTAGGTTTTTCCGCCGGAGTAATGATTTATGTTTCTTTTGTTGAAATTTTTGTAAAATCCAAAACGTCTCTTTGTATAGTCTATGGCGATAAAACAGGATATTTGCTTACTGTTTTATCTTTTTTTTCAGGAATGCTCATTGCCGCCGCTATTGACAAAATTGTTCCTTCTTTTGAAAATCCGCATGAAATGAGAAAAATTGAAGATATGAGCGATACTTCTTTAAAAAAAAATGCTGGACTTTTAAGGATGGGAATTTTTTCGGCTATTGCAATTGCAATTCATAATTTTCCCGAGGGTCTTGCAACGTTTGCGGCGGCTCTTAAAGATACGAAAATCGGAATATCAATAGCGGCTGCAATAGCTATTCATAATATTCCTGAAGGAATCGCGGTTTCTGTTCCAATATTTTATTCCACAGGAAGCAAAAAAAAAGCTTTTTTTTATTCATTCCTTTCAGGATTAGCCGAACCTGTGGGAGCTTTAATCGGTTATCTTTTGTTATTTTCGTTTTTTAACGACGCCGTGTTCGGTTTTCTTTTCGGTTCTGTCGCCGGAATTATGGTTTTTATATCGCTTGATGAATTGCTGCCGGCTTCAAGAGAATACGGAGAACATCATTATTCCATATACGGTCTTTTTTTGGGAATGTTAATTATGGCGTTTAGTTTGATATTATTCGCGTAATTCAGACTGAAATGCAATAATATTATTTAATTCATCAATTAAAATAAGAAAATTTAAACTTGCATTTAAAAAAACTTCAAAAAAAATTTTGTTTTTATAGAAAAAAATCTTGACAAAATAAAAATTATAAAGTATCATCTAAAAAATATACGGCAATTTTGCCTGAAATTGTATTTCGGGCTAGCGTAGCTCAATCGGCAGAGCAGCTGACTTGTAATCAGCAGGTTGCGGGTTCGATTCCCATCGCTAGCTCCATATATTATAAAGGGGAGATACCAAAGCGGCCAACTGGGACGGGCTGTAAACCCGTTGACGCAAGTCTTCGTAGGTTCGAATCCTTCTCTCCCCACCATTTTTTTATGCGGCTGTAGTTCAATGGTAGAACACTAGCCTTCCAAGCTAGTTATGCCGGTTCGATCCCGGTCAGCCGCTCCATTTTTCCGCCGTCTAAAAATACTATAAATATAACGCAGTCTCACTGTATTCGGCGAATTTCCGAATAGACGAATTCGCGAATTGAGGATAAAGAAAAAGTTACATTTTTTTGGTATCTTTTACAAGATAATATTATAAATCGCTCGTTATTATGAATAATTCGATTTTAAATCAAGACGATATAAAAATTTTAAACAAACCGGTTGATTTTAAGCCGGAAACTAAAACATCGGAATCGTTTGCAATTGGTTATTCCGGTCAATTATCGGAATTCGACTCGCGAAAACTTCTTGAATTACTTCATATTCTTAAAAACGGAACCTTTGATGAAAAAACAAAATATATCTATCGTCCCGCTGATGAAATAAGAAAAAAAAATATGGGAGACGAAGTATTCATTCGCGGAATTATTGAGTTTTCAAATTATTGCAGAAACAATTGCTTTTATTGCGGGCTTCGCAGAGATAATAAAAAGCCCGAACGATACCGAATTTCGGATGAAGAAATTATTGATATTTGCGCGGATTTAAAAAATTCGGCGGTCGGGACGGTAGTCCTTCAATCCGGCGAAGATACTTATTATTCCAAAGAAAAGTTCGGGAATTTGATAAAACAAATAAAATCAAAAACAAATCTGGCAATAACTGTTTCTGTTGGCGAACGCGATATTGATACTTATAAATATTGGAAAGATTGCGGAATGGACAGATATTTAATGCGTTTTGAAACGACAAACAGAAAAATATTTAAAAAAATTCATCCGGACAGCGATTACGATTATCGGATAAATTGCATAAAAAATCTGAAGAAAATTGGAGTTCAAACCGGTTCTGGATTTATGATAGGTTTGCCCGGGGCAAATGAAAACGATATTGCCGAGGACATATTATTTTGCAGGGAATTGAATCTCGATATGATTGGCGTTGGACCTTTTATTTCTAATCCTGATACTCCTTTAAAAAATATTGAAAATGAATACGGCGTTGATTTTTTGACCGGAATAATTTCTTTATTAAGAATTGTAAATCCTAAAAGTCATATTCCGGCTACTACCGCGTTTGACGCGTTAGACAAAAACGGAAGACAGTTGTGCTTGCTGAGAGGAGCAAACGTTTTTATGCCAAATATAACCCCGCAAAAATACCGGTCGAATTATTTATTATACCCAAACAAACCTTGCGTTGACGAAGACGCAATGAAATGCGTGAATTGTTTAAACTTTAGAATAGAATCTATAAATAGAATTATCGGAAGAGGAAGAGGCGATTCAATCATAAAAAAAAATTGGCGCGTTAAATAAATAGTTAAAGAAGATACTCGTTACATTTTTTTCTTCTGTCAAAAAACAAATCGGTTAAAACCGGAAAAACTGAAGAATTTGTGAGAAGAGGCTCGCCGGAAATCTGAGGGAATAATTCGACTGATTTTTCCCAGTATTTTGTATGAGGAAGCGGCGAGTAAAAAGCGTAGTCAAGTTTGATGGAATGATTTTTAACATAAGATATAGTTTCCTGAAGACTTTGTTTTGTTTGTTCCGGAAGTCCGACAAGAACATAAGCCGCGATATTTGAAAAATTCAATCCGGCTTTTTCAAAAGATTTTATCGCGTTTTCAAACTCATTTGATTTGTATTTATAACCGGAATCTGAAAGCCATTTTTTGTCGCTTGATTCAAAACCGAGCCGTATCGTATCAAAACCCGTTTGTTTCAATAATTCAGCAATTTCGTCAGTGATATATTTTATGTGTATTGCGTTCGGGAGATGGAATCGGCAATTAAATTTCCGTTCAAGAATTTTTTTTAATAAAGGAATAAAATGGTTTTCAGAATTTTCAAGGAGCGCGTCGTCATAAAAAGCTATGTCCGAAACTTTTTTAACATTGACAAGATAATCGATGGTTTTTATTGTTAAATCAAAGGGAAAAGATATATATTCATCAAACAATTTTTTTGAGGCGCAGTATGCGCAATTGAATTTGCATCCGCGCGAAGTCATTACCGCGCCGGAAATCATTTTGTCATATAATGAATAATCGGGGAGATTATATTTAATTACAGTTTCAAGCGGAGCGTCGATTTTAATATTCAAATCAAAAATATTGGAGAAAAGTTCGAGCAATTTATTTTCTCCGGGACCGTAAATAAAATAATCGGCTTTTATATTTTTTGAAGAATGCGCCGACCAGAGAGATGCGTATGTCCCTCCGAATACTATAGGAGTTTCTGGAAAAATTTCTTTAAGAATTTTTATGGTTTCGTTGGCTCCATAATACCAGTATGTCATTTGACAAGTTACGCAGATAATATCGGGTTTTGGATAAATTCGGGATAATTTATTTATAAACGATTCTACCGGTATTCCGTATCTGTAAAATTTACGGTTCATAAATTTGACCGGTTCGGGTTTTTGAACTTCGATTTTAAAAAATTTTCCGGAATGGTTTTTTTTTGAGGCGAATTCTTTTTTATCATAATAATCGATTCTATCCAGACAATCAATTAAAACCGTATTGAATCCGTATTTTTTTAATATCGAAGACAGATATAACAATCCTAAAGGTTTAATCCAAAAATCGTATGCTGCAAAATCGTAAATATAAGGATTTATTAAAAGAATTTGTTTCATTTCGTTTTCTTGTCCGTGAAAATCAGTGAAATCAGCGTAAGAATTTTTTTGACACGGATTACACGGATTAACACGGATTTTTAAATATTAAAATCTCATAGTCAGACAATTATGTAAATATTATTTTCATTATATTTTCTTGTCCGTGAAAATCAGTGAAATCCAGTGTAAAGTTTTTTTTAACACAGATTACGCGGATTAACACGGATTTTTAAATATTAAAATCTCATAGTCAGACAATTATGTAAATATTATTTTCATTATATTTTCTTGTCCGTGAAAATCAGTGAAATCAGCGTAAGAATTTTTTTGACGCGGATTACACGGATTAACACGGATTTTTAAATATTAAAATCTCATAGTCAGACAA
>DAINAU010000152.1:0-9803 GCA_036733285.1 bacterium | reverse complement strand
TTTTAGCAATAGTTTGTTTCTTATTGCCTAAATAAACAATTTTTGTTTTTTTATCGATAGTCGAAGTAAAATATACGCCCGGATGTTTTTCACCGCCGCTATGACACTAACAATTTTTATTACTACATTTATGTTTAATCGTTGAAATAGAGCCTCTAATGAAAAAAAAATCAACTTCCTGTAATTTTTTCATCAAATAATTTCTTTTGTTTTTCAGTGTTGACAAATGTGATTTCATGATATAATATCCTCCTTTAATTGATATATTTTTTAAATATATCAAGAAATTCAGTAAATGTCAAAGAGAAAATTAAAAATGTTTTTATTAGAAAAAAAAATATTAGATTCAGCAGTTGAATTTATCTATGAGAAAATATCTCTTGAAACTGCAAAAAAAAGCGGTTATGAAAAATTAGAATACGACATCGAAACAATGATGATGGAAATTGCGTTGCTTCTATTTCAGAAAATAATAAACGGCATTGATTTAATTGAAGGACATCCGGAAAAGTTGGAAATTGAAATAGAAAATAAAATAAAAATATTTTTGAAGAAGCATAGCGGTTTTTTACCTGTCTTGAGTTTATTCGGAATGATTGAATTACCTTATTCCAGATATGAAAACAAACAAACGCATAAAGCTAAATTAGTTAATCATATAGATTACAAAGAACGTGATAGATCAAGTCCTAATGTAAAAAAAAATATTATACGACTAATTCCAAATAACACATATGAAAAATCAACAAATGAGTTATATGAATCAAAAAGAATAAATATAAGCGAAAGCGGATTAAAGGACATTAGTCGTGAAATAGGCGAAGAACATGCCGAGTGGTTTCATAATATGGTTAAAGAAAAGAATGAAAATTCCGTTAAAAAATCATTGAAAAAGCAGGTTTCCAGAATGGTAATCAGCGATGACGGCGGAAGGATAAAGCTAATTCAGTCTGATAGAAATCAAGGAAGAAAAACTCCGAAAAAACCAGAATGGAAAGAAATAAAAATAGGAACTACTTTTGAAATTGATGATGAAGGAAATAAAAGTGAAAACAAATTTACATTACATACGGACTTGTCAATAAAAAATGGGAAACTTTAGAGCCGTTTCTAGTTTATTCCGTTAATAGTTTTGGAATTTCAAATTGCAGGCAGTACGAAACGATATCTGATTGCGGTATAGTGTCTTATCAAAAATATTCTTGCAATTTCAGCAAGAATATTTTTGAAAAGATTAATAGCTTTTCCGCGAATGCGGCTTGGGAATTAAAGAAATGTATCGAAGATGTTTGGATGAACCTGATTATAAAAAATATTTTGATTGCGCTGATTTCTATCATTGTACAGAACATCTAAGCGCAGCGGCAAAAATTGCGCATCCGAACGAGGGTTCCGCCGGATACATTGTCCACAGAAGCCAAAATCTGGTATGAAAAACATAAAGAAATATTATATTCAAAAGGCGGCGAAGAATTAGTTGGAATTTTTAATTTAGAGGCTGAAATAAATCCTGAATTTAAAAAAATTAAAAGCAAAGTTTCAACCTATTTCAATAATAATTTTGAAAGAATGAATTTTAATATTTTGGCGGATAACAAACTGCCGATTGGTTCTGGAGTTATGGAATTTGAAGTTAAGACAACTAATAACGAACGGTTCAAAAAAAACAATGTTTACCGGCGTGAAGAAAATGCTGAAAACTTATTCTTGCTAAAATGCTCGCTTGAAAATAAATATTTTGAAGAATGGTGGAAATTCAGAGATGAACATTTATCTCACTGGAATAATGTTTTTTATGAAATATAATTTGATGTTACGTAAAAATTAAATTAATTTCTACTTTTCATGACTACGCCCCGCCCTTTTAAAAAAAAGAATAATTCTTGCGTTTTATATTTTTTTATTATAAATTTTTTATAACTAAAAAATTTTCCGGAGGTTTGGCATTATGAAAAAATTAATTTTAAGCCTTTCTTGGATTATGATTTTTTCTTTAGTTTTATATTCTGCTGACTTGAAGGTTAAAGCAGATAAAGTTATTGGAACCGTTAAAATAGCTAAATCCGGCTCGGCTGCGAGAGTTTCTGCAAAAGACGGAGATATGCTTTCTCAAAACGACGTTATAACAACTTATTTTAATTCAAAATTGTTTCTAACAATTGAAGGCAAGGCAAAACTCGTTATCAACGAAAATAGCGCCGTAGATTTAAAAACGCTTCAATACGATCCCGCTACCGGCGATTATAAAGCCGATATTAAAATGTGGATTGGAAAAATACAGACTAAAGTTAATAAATTCAATTCTTCGCAAACTAAATTTACAGTATCTACTCCTACTGCGGTATGCGGCGTAAGAGGAACGCAATTTTCTGTAAACGTGGACGAAGACGGTAAAACCACACTCGGAGTTAAAGAAGGAGCCGTAGAGCTTACTCCGATTCAGAATCAGGCTAAATCCATACTAGTCGAAAAACAGCAAATTACTCAATCCGACGGATTAAACGTAGCTCAGCCTAAACAACTTGATGCAAAATCTCAAAATGATATGTTCTCCGATAATCTTGAAACTTCCTCGCTTCCTGAAATTCAAAAACAACCTGCTTCTCCATTATCTCAACCTAAAACCGGCGCCGCCGAATACGCAAAACTGAATCTGATAATATCCGAACCTAAAGATAATTTTATAAGTAAATCCGCCAATATTTCAGTTCGCGGAACAATCGAACCTTCCATAGCAGAATTATTTGTCAACGGCAACAAAATTCCTGTTAATAACGGAAACTTTTCTTCAGATATCATTCTCAATGAAGGAAAAAATAACATTAAAATCACCGCGAGAGATTCTATAAAAAACGAAGAAATCAGCAAAGATATTTTAGTTGTTATAGATACTCAAAAACCAAATATCAAAATCATAAAAAAATCTATTGACGATTTGGGAAACATCGAAATTATCGGCTCTACCGAACCCGAAGCCGACATTATTATTAATTCAAAGTATTCTATAAAATCAAATGAAACCGGAGCGTTCAACAAAAAATTCAAACTTGAATCCGTGGCTTCTATTGAAATAGAAGCGAGAGACAAAGCCGGATGGGTAACAATTGTTTCAGAAGATATTTCGGGTATAATTGACAACACTCCGCCGTCTTTAGCTAATATCAGCGTTCAACCTGAAAATGTTTCCGCCGGTCAAAACGTTAATATTCTTATTTCTTTTAACGATGCAAGCGATATAAAAAACAACGCTTATATGATTATAACCGGACCGAACAATTATTCGAGAAAAATTCAATTATCTAAAACCGATAAGTTGAATTTTACCGCTAATTTCAGTTTTGAATCTAATGTTAGATTCGGAAATTATATGATTTCTTCGATTTTTGCCGAAGACGCAAAAAATAATTCGGTTTCGCTTCAACCAAACAAAACTATTGTTTTAACAAACGAACAGCCGGCCGCTGTAACCGGATTAACAGCCGAATCTCCGCAAGAAGGAAAAATTATTAACTTATTATGGAATGTTCTTCAGGAAAATGATATTGCGGGTTATAAAATTTTCAGAGCTAATACTCCCAATGGTCCTTTTATTCAAATCGCTCTCGTTTCCACAAATAATTATTCTGATAGAACCGTTGAAAACAACGCGGTCTATTATTATTATGTTTCGGCCGTTGATTTCGCTAATCAACAGGGAAAAAATTCCGTTACAGTTTCTGCCGCGTCTAAAAATTTATCTAAACCGGACGCGCCTCGGCTTTTGTCGGCGGAAACCTACGGTTCCGGCATTAAATTGGAATGGGATTTATCTCAAAGCAAAGACGTCGCCGGATATTATGTTTATGCCGTTGAAAACAACGTTTATATTAAAATCGGACAGACCAATTCGACCGCTAATTCTTTTACTCATAACACGGTATTTCAACAAAATAAAAACTATAATTACGCCGTTACTGCCGTAGGATTGAATTCTAAAGAAAGCGATAAATCAAATATTATTTCCGTGAAACGTTAATAATATTGAATTATGAAAAAAAGATTATCTTTTTTAGCTGGTCAATGGTATCCAAAAAATAAAAGCCAATGCGAGAAACAAATTCTTGACTTTAAAAATAACGCGCGAATAATCGAAGACTGGAATTTGAATTACCGCATTGGCGTTGTTCCCCACGCCGGATGGATTTATTCGGGTCGTATCGCCAATAACGTTATTTATAATATGTCTCTTAAAAACCAACCCGAACTCGTTATTCTTATCGGCGGGCATCTTGGTTCTAACGATAAAATTTATTTTATGGATGAATGCGCGGTCGAAACTCCGTTCGGAGATATATCCTGTAACTCAGACTATAACTGCGAGTTGTTAAAAAATCTCCCGGCTATAATGGAAGACCCTGATTCATACGAACCTGACAACACTACCGAACTTCAATTGCCTTTTATAAAATATTATTTTCCGGAAAGTAAAATTTTTATCTGTAGAATTCCGCCGAATGATTCCGCTTTCGATTTCGCCCTAAACCTTGACAATTTGATAAAAAAAAAATATATAAATTGTTCGATTGTTTGTTCCACTGATTTGACTCATTACGGATTTAGATTCGGGTTCACTCCTGCTGGAACCGGAGCGCAAGCTCTTGACTGGGTAAAAATTATCAACGATAAAGAAATCATTGATTACGCGTTGAATATAGACGGCAGAGCTGTTTTAATATCAGCGCTGTCTAAACATAATTCCTGTTGCGGCGGCGCTATTGCAGCCGGCGTCGAACTCGCAAGATTATCGTCTTGCAAATACGGAAAACTTATCGATTACTATACAAGCGCCGATGCGGCAAATGAAAAATCTCCCTCTGATTTTGTCGGATATGCCGGAATAATTTTCTAACAACTCCTAAGCCGAATTTCCTCTGAATTTGAAATTAGAAATATAATTTAATGGTAATAGTGAATTTAATACTGTCTTGAAATTCGACCCTTATCAGGGTCGTTTTCATATTTTTTTATTAAACGTTGATATTATAAACGGCTATGTGAAATTCGACGCTCTTTGCAACTTGTCGCAACTTTCAGCGTCGTAATATAAGTTCAAAATTTACTGTCTACATAAACAACTGAAATGACATACGAAAAGTTCATTAAATTTATAGGAACAATTTCTGATTGCGCTCATGTTTGACAGTTTTAACGGTTTAGAAAAACAATTGAATAATAACGAAAACTGAAATATAATTTAAAATATATTTAGATTTTTCTTGATTTATTGATTATTAACAATACAATACTTTTTTGTGGTTTGCGTTGTTTTTCAATATTTCAACCCGGATAGCGCATTAAACGTTAAGTGAAGTTTTTCAAAACATAGTTGTATGCTTGTTAAAACTTCAAAAAACCCGAAAACTTTTAAATTTACGGCTTTAGCCGTAAATCATATGTTTTTAAGATTTTGAAAAATTGTCTGAAACAAGTATTCTATGCTGTCTGAACAATTTTTCAAAATCCTTATGCAGTTTTCGGGTTCAAACGATTTCTTAAAATCAGTTTGCTGTTTTATTTTAACATAAAATATTTTGATTTTAACAAGGGATTATTATGAAAAATTATTTGCGGGATATAATAGACGCGAAAAAAAAAACGATTGAAAAAATTAAAATATCAGGCGGCGTAAAATTAAAAAAAAACGGGAAAAGTTTTGTAAAGATTTTAGAAACTAAATCTTCGCCCGTTATAATCGCGGAAATAAAAAAAGCGTCGCCTTCGCGCGGGATAATAAGAGAGGATTTTAATTTTGACGATATTTTTAGGGTTTATGAACAAAACAAACTGGTTGACGCCATATCTATTTTGACTGAAGAAATTTTTTTTTTAGGAAATCTTGATTTTGTAAAAACGGCGGTCAAAGGAACAAAACCGATATTGCGCAAAGATTTTATATTTTCAGAAAAACAGGTTTATGAAACGTCTGAAGCCGGAGCTGATATTATGCTTCTGATAGCCGCGATTCTTTCCGAATCAGAATATAAGAATTTATATAATCTCGGGAAAACATTGAATCTTGAAATCATCACAGAGATTCATAATCTAAAAGAATATAAAATGGTTTCAAAATACAATCCTGAAATTATCGGAGTCAACAACAGAAATCTTGACACTTTCGAAGTCAGTCTTGAAGTCAGCGAATCAATTATAAAAGAAAAAAATATAGACGCGTATTATATAAGCGAAAGCGGAATAAAGAATTCCGAAGATATAAGAAAATTATACGATATAGGATTTAAAGGATTTCTAATCGGAGAATCCATAATGAAAAACAACGATATTAATTCGGCTTTAAACGGTTTGCTTATATGAAAATCGTATTTGCCGGAATGATAGGATTAGGGTCGACTTGCCTGTCAAAACTGATTTCTTCGAATGTTGAAATCGCGCTTGTAATAACGGAACCGGCGCCTGACAACAGATTATTAAACGAAGAATTGAAAAGTATGGAGAATATCAGAAAACAAACTTTTTCGGAATACATTAAATATAATTACATTCGGGATATCTGCGTAAAAAACAAAATCCCGTGTTGCTTTCCTTCCGACTTGAATACCGACAAAGAACTTATCTGCAAAATCAAACAAAGCGGAGCCGATACGCTGGCGGTCTGCACATTCGACAAAAAAATATCCAATGAAATAATTTCGATTTTTAAAACGGCGATAAATCTGCATCCTGCGATACTTCCGGATTACGCGGGACCGGCGCCGGTGGTCTGGACAATAAGAAACAATGAAAAGTATTCCGGAGTCTCCGCTCATTTATTGACCGGTAAAATGGACGGGGGCGATATAATTTCAATATCAAAATTTCCTGTTGAAAAGAATGAAACAGGCAGTTCGTTGAATTATAAAATTATGAATTATTTCGCGCCCGCGCTTCTTATTAACGTGTTGCAGGATATTTCGGCAAATAGGATTAAACCGGTCGGCCAGGATTTTTCCAGACGGAGATATTATCCTTCTTACGATTGTTCAATGAGCGAAATTGATTTTGAAAAAATGACCGCGGAAGAAATAAACAGGATTGTAAAAGCGGGAAATTTTTATTATCCGGCTTTTTTTAAAATCAACAATAAAACCATTATCGTATGGGAAACTAAAGTCAGAGACGATATGAGTTCCGGTCAAGATGGAAATTTCGGTGAAGTTATCGGAGTTTCTGAAAATTCCGGTCTTCTGATTTCCACAACAAATAAAATCATTGAATTGATTAAAATTCAAATTAACGACAAAATTTCGCCGGTGGTGAACGGTTCGGAATTAATGAGGATTGTATTTTAGGATTATGATATATTTCTATAAAATATTAAGGATAGCGACTTATACTGTATTTGCTATTTTTTTAGGAGTAGCTTTTTATTACACGATTTTAATCGACTATTTTGCGTCTCCGGATAAAAGTAAAATTGAAAAATATAAAATAGCCGTATCTTCGGTAGTTTATGATATTGAAAAAAAACCTCTTTATTATTTATTTGATTCGCAATTCAGATTTTATACCAATACTGAAACCGTTAACCGGAAGATTTTACGTCTGCTTTTTGACAAGGATTTTTTATCCGCGTTTTTACCCGAATTTTATAAGGAAAACAGTATAAAAAATCTTTATCCGGAAGACGCTTATAAAAATCACCTTTTAAAAGAAATATATTTTCTCGGCAATACCTTAAAATCCAGAATGATGATTACAAAATTACGGAAAAATCTGTCGGATTTTGATTTCACGGAATTAATAATTAATAATTTGAAATTTTCCGAAAATATTTACGGACTTGAAACTATTTCATATTATTTGTTTAATAAACGATTTTCTGAATTAAACGATTCGGAAATAATTTATTGCTTAGCAAATATTGATTTTTACTCACAATCCAATATTTTAAAAATAGATTTTATGAAAGAAAAATATTTGAATCTGAAATCGTTTGTGAATAAAAAATACAAGGATGATTTCGTCTTTTCGGATTCGGAAGTTTTAACGCCGGAAATGCAGGATATAGATTTCAAACAAAACGAAGGATATTTAAATAATCTTGACGCCGGAATATCATACGAACTAATGTTGTATTATTTAAAGGATTATCTTATCAACCACAAAAATTTTATAGATTTGTCAAATAACGGATATAAGATTTATTCGTCATATGATTTGAATTTTTTAAAAAAAATTCTTGCGGAACTCGGCGTAACAGGCGTTGAAAAAAGCAATAAAATATGCGTTGTTTATTATAACGAAAACGACGCGAATTATTTGCTTGGAATAATTAATCTGCCTTATGGAAAAAAATTTTCCGGCGACGCGGAAAAACTCGGTTCTTCAATGCGTTATAATAATAAACCGATAACATTGCTGGTTCTGCCTATATTAAGATATTCGTATATTGATTTATACGGTAAGAATAAGTCGGGCGTAATACCGGTTGTAAAAAATGAATAAATGATATTTTTCCGCAAATATCCCATGGTTCTGTTGATGCGTTTTTGTTTTCAATGTCTTTTCTCCTTGTTTTTTATATTATTTTTCGGCATTTTTTGTTTTTTTATTTTAATATAATATCCTGAAAACAAAAGAGTTAATAAGAAAATTAAAAATTAATTAAAGTTTTTGAAAAATATGCCGATATATTATAATGAAAAAGGTTAATAATAATCACAGGGATGTGATGATTGATATTTATGATATCAATTTAAAAATGGATTTGTATCTTGCTTAAAAGATTCCTTAATTCATTTTAAATCCCTGTTTAATTTATTATTAAAATTTATTCCAAAAAACGGAGGTGGGAATGTTCTGTAATAATCTATTAGTTTCTTAACTTAAATTTTTTTATTTTCTGATAAAGAATTGCTCGATTATAAATAAAGTTTTAAGTCTTAAAAATAAATGTTATTATTATAAAATAATTTTTTTAAAGACAAAAATCATTGCTTATAAAAAGGGCGAACTTTATCAAACGACAAATTTTAAAATAGTAACGCTTAAGCAAGGAAGCTTAAGAAAATTCAAGGAGGAATTACTATGTCTTTAAGAATTATGAATAATGTGAGCGCGCAATTCGCTCACCGTCAATTAAGCATCACAAACGGAAATTTAAACAAATCATTAGAAAAATTATCATCCGGTTATAGAATAAATCATGCGGCGGACGACGCGGCAGGTTTGGCGATTTCTGAAAAATTAAGAACTCAAATAAACGGATTAGGTCAAGCAAGCAGAAATATTCAGGATGGAATTTCTTTATTGCAGACTACTGAAGGCGGACTTGACGAATTGCATTCTATCCTTCAAAGAATGAGGGTATTATCAATTCAGGCGTCAAACGGAACTTTAACGGATACCGATAGAACATTAATTCAATCGGAAGTAACTCAGTTATTATGCGAAATCGACAGAATGAATTCAACTGTTACTTTCAACACAATTCAATTATTTAATTATTCTGCGGGTTCGTTAAAAATTCAAGCCGGAGCAACTCAAGGTCAATCATTGACCATAACATTAAGTTCAATCAGCACAACCGCATTAAGTATTAACACTTTATCAGTTACATCCGCTGCCGGAGCAGAAACGGCTATTACTTCTTTAACAAGCGCTATCGATTTGATATCCAGACGCAGAGCAACTATAGGCGCTATGCAGAATCGTCTTGAACACACTTTAAATTTCGTAGGAATAAGCCGCGAAAATCAGATGTCAGCCGAATCAAGAATCAGAGACGTTGATTTTGCGGACGAAATGATTAACTTTACAAAGACGCA
>DAINAU010000151.1:0-9862 GCA_036733285.1 bacterium | reverse complement strand
ACGGTAGTTCCGATAAATACTTATAATATGTCTCCGAGTTTGTATAACATTCCAATTGTTGTATTAAATAAAACGTCGTCAAACGGAAGCGTATGGTCTTCTATAACCAATCCGTTAAACGGATTTTATATGATAGGAGATTTTATACAGGTTCATTCGGAAATCGTTAACGGAGACATATCGGATATAAGTCAGATAGCGTTTTATTATAAAAAATTGGAAAGTTTGGGAAACTGGGAATTGATGACGATAAAAGATATGACTAATCCGATACCGTCTTCAAAAATAAAGAGCGCGGCTGATTTATATGTGAATTGGAATATAACCGGAATAGATACCGGAAGCTATTTAATCAAAAGCGAGATAACTGATAAATACGGAATAAAAGAACCTAATCCGACAGGAATAATGGTAGTCAAGATGCAGGATAATTTTAGAACCGCGCCAATTCCTTCAATGACAGCGTTGAACGAAAACGTAATAAAATCGGATTATTATTTTTATCCGCAGGTAACGCCGTTTTATCCCGATACATTGCCGCCGATACTCGTGGAAACAGTTATCCCTAATTTGAAAGGAGATAACGAAGTAAAAGTCTATGCTGAACAAACTGCGGGCGAAGGGAATAATTTCAGTTCAAACGTTAAACTCGAAGTTCCCGGAGACGCGATACCTCCGTCAATATACGGAAAGCAAAAGATAATTATGAGTTCGTTTAATCCGCTGACGCTGGGACGCGGATTTGACGCGGCAGTAACGCCGGCAGGAGATACTTCCGAAAATCTGAACGTGGTATTAATAGACATATTTGATTCCGCGGCAATGGCGCAGGTAACGAGTTTGAGAGATATTGTGAACACGCTTGTAGATAAACAGTCATATACTAATTTATTGAAACCGTTCACTCTTGAAATGTCGTATCTTGACGAGAACAACGACGGCTGGGTTGACAATATGCCGAATATGCGGGAAGAATGGCTTAAAATTTTTTATAAACAGGCGATAGGAAGCGGCTGGAATAAAATCGAACCGCAATTGACCACATACGATTTTGAAAAAAATATTGTAACCTGCACATTCGCGCATTTTACATTTTTTACATTGTATTATGACGTTGACGCGATTCCTCCGGCGCCTGAAAACGTTTATAATTTAACGGCTGAAGTCGATTCGACGACTAATAATACTATTGAAATTAAATGGATAGAAAACAAAGATACGGATATAATTTATTATTACGTATATCAAGCTGATACTGTAACAAAAGAATTTGATTTCAATAATCCGATAGATACGATACCTGCGCCTGCGACAACGATAACGCTTCCGGTTACGCAAGACGAAGAACAGATATACTGCATATTGCCGATTGACGAAGACAGATTGATTCCGGATGTTGAAACATACACTCCGCCTGTGATAGTAATTGAGAATAATATTTTAAACGGCAACGGAGCGGTTTGGTCGTCAGTGTCAAATCCGTTGAACGGATTCAACGTATCGGGAAATTATGTTCAAGTGAAATCGAAAATAGTTAAAGGACAATTGAGCTATATAAAAGAAATATGTTTTTATTATAAGAAAGCCGGAACAAACGGCTGGACGAAAATGCTGAATAAATCAGGATATAATCCGGTATTAAGCAAAAACATTTTGAACGAAGCTGATTTATACGCTAACTGGGATATATCGCAATTATCGGATGGCGAATACATTATTAAAAGCGTAGTAACAGACAAGAATAATGTTGAGGAACCGTTCCCGGTCGGAGTTAAGATTATAAAAGGAACTCAAGCTGTTTCTGATTATTGGGTCAACGAAACTGATCCTGACGTTCCTATAATAGTTCAAACAATAATTCCGGGATTGCAGGGAGATAATATTATTACGCAATATGAAAATACGACAGACGTCTACGGCAATCCGACAACGACTAAAGTTGAAATCAGTCTGCCCGGAAATTCGCTCGACACTTCAACGTCGGCGCCGCAGAAAATTGTAGTAACAACTCTGGATAATGAAGCTGTATCGGATTATAATGTTAATCCGCCGGCAGGCGATTCTTTTGCGGGATTCACAGTAATAGTGATTGATTTATACGACGCGTCTGTTATAAACGCAGGGGACGTAATTGAAAAATTGATAACCCAAGGACAAAAGACCGAATTGAAAGGAAACGGCGTAATAATAAAATTATCGTATCTTGATAACAACAACGACGGCTGGATAGATAATATGAACGGAATCAGAGAAGAATGGCTGAGGATGTTCTACCGCGAAAATACGAATGAAAATTGGAATAGAATATCGGACGATAAGATAACGTCTGATTACGTATTGAATACGATTACTTGTAAATTCAATCATTTTACAATGTTTTCATTATTTCCTGATACGGGCATAATGCCTGCGATAAGTTCCGGTTCTGAAACAGTCGCGGTATATCCGAATCCGTATATTCCATCGTCAAACGGAGATCAGGGACGTCAATATTCAATAGGTTCGCCATCGTCGTCAGGAATAATATTCGACGGATTAAGCGATGGGACAATAGTGAAAATCTATACTATACGCGGTCAGCTTGTATGGGATTATACGCATACCGGCGCGACAAAAATGAAAAGCTGGGACGTTAAAAATCTTAACGGACGCGATGTTGCGAGCGGCTGGTATCTGTATGTGATAGATAAACCCGGCAGAAAAAAAATAACCGGAAAACTTGCGGTGATAAGATAGAATAAGAGGACAGAAGCGAGAGTTAGAAGGTTAGCGGCGGGTTAGCGAGTTTGCGGGTTAGAAAGATTGAAATTTTGTAATAGTAGATATATCGCGCGCTCTGAGTCTCAGCGCCTCTGTGGCAATAAAATATCAGCCGCAGAGACGCAGAGTTCGCAGAGAAAAAAAGGGGACGGAGCGTAAGTTTATTAAAGGATAAAAGGGACGGTTTCGATTTAGAGAATAGCGGCGCAGGAACAAAATGGGAAAGATTGAAAAGATTGAAATTATATATTAGTAGATTATCGCAGAATATATATCGCGCGCTCTGAGTCTCAACGCCTCTGTGGCAATAAAATATCAGCCGCTGAAACACAGAGACACAGAGACGCAGAGAGAAAAAGGGGATGGTTTTATTAGCGTAAATTCGCGTTTATTAGCGGTGGAAATTAAAAAAATAGGGACGGTTCCCAAAAAATAGGGACGGTTCCCTTAAAAAATAGGGACGGTTCCCTTAATTGCGGTATTTGATTTAACTGAGATGATAAAACCGTTAAAACGGTTTAAGAAATTGAATTTGTTCTATAAACCCCGCAATTAATTGCGGGGTTAGAAAAAAAAGATTATAAAAACGGTTTTAACCGTTTTGGGAAAAAAAGGGACGGAGCGTAAGTTTATTAAAGGATAAAAGGGACGGTTTTTATTAGCGTAAATTCGCGTTTATTAGCGGGGGAAATTTTAAAATAATATGAAAAAATATCTAATAATAATATTATTATTTGCGGCTGTGTTTTATTCCGCGGCTTCCGAAGCGAAACAAGGTAAAGCCGGAACAAAATCAGCCGAGTTTATAACGCTCGGTTTTGGAGCGCGTCCGCTTGCAATGAGCGGAGCCTATACTGCGGCTGATAACGATATTTTTTCAGCTTTATGGAATCCGGCGGGACTTGCCTCGTTGAAAAACAAGCAGCTTGCGGTAATGCATAATTCGCTTCCTGAAGATATAAATCAGGAATACGTGTCTTTTGGAATGCCGATAATAAATTCCAATTCAAAATATAATCCGTATATTGCGTTAACCTTGAATTTCGGGAAATATGGAGACGAAAGTATTACAACTTATTCAAAACCATATGGAACCGGTTCGAGTTTTGACGGTTCGGATTTAATGATAAATTTAAGTTTTGCAAAGAAATTCGACGAGAAAATACTTGCCGGAATAAATGGAAAATATTTAAAACAGGAATTGTATAATTACGACGGAAGCGCGTTTGCCGTAGATTTGGGAATGATAATGAAACTTAGCGAAAACCTATCTGTAGGAGCCGGAATTTATAATATAGGAAGCAGAATAAAATTTATAAGCGAAAGCGAAGAAATTCCGTTGCAGTTAAAAACCGGATTATCATTAAAGATTTCTGATTATCTTTTAACTAACGGAGACGTTATTTACACAAAAGACGAAAACATTGATATGGCTGTGGGGTTTGAAGTGAAATTTTTAAAAATGCTCGCCGCCCGCGCCGGATTTAACACTGTGAACGAAGCCGGAAGCGGATTAACTTTGGGACTTGGATTGAATTTTGATAATATTAATTTTGATTACGCATATGAACCATACGGAGATTTTAACGCTTCTCATAAAGTATCGCTGGATTACGCGTTCGGCGACGCAGTAAAGAAAGACAAACAGCTTAAAAACATTATTGACGAAATTAAAAAGAAACCCGTTCCTGTTAACCGCGTTGAAGATTTGATAAAAGAAGGATATTTGTTTATACTTGAAGGAAATTATTTCAGCGCGATGTTTAAATTCAATGAGGCGGTTAAACTGGACAGGTTCAGCGTATCCGCAAGGTTATGGCTGGCATATACTCATACGCGCCTTGGAAATAATTCCGCGGCAATCGCGGAATATGAAAAAGTCCTGCAGTTGGACCCGGTAAATGCTAACGCAATTCAGGCGCTCCGCATATTGAAAAAATAAAATGATAGATTTTAAGTATGCGGAACAAGTCGGAAAATATTGTTCTGAAAATAATCTATGGAATATACCTGAAGAAGAAGCTCGATTTTTTTATGAATTAATATTGAAAAATAAATATAAAAGAATTCTTGAGTTTGGAACTTCGGGCGGCTACTCTACTCTCTGGCTGGCTTATGCCGCTCATAAAAACGCACCGGAAAACGCGGTTATTCACACCATCGAATCAAATAAATTAAGATATGAAATAGCAAAAACTCATTTAGATAAAACCGGATTGAATATAACTGTTTTTTTGGGACATTGTCCGGAATGCCTTCCTGAATTTCTCAACCAAGGAGTGAAATACGATTTTATTTTTATGGATATTGTTAAAAAACATTATCTTGAAACATTTAAGTTAAGCGTTGATTTGCTGGAAAAAAATGGAATCATTGCCGCTGATAATATCAATACTCATAAAAAGGAAACTAAAGATTTTGTCGATTATATTAGCGAACAAAATAATTTCAATACGCAGATTTTAGATATCTGCAATGGAATATCGTTAACCCAAATGAGAATCAATCACGAATATGATTAATAAAAATATAATTACATATAAACATGAATCAAAAACATTAATTTTTACTTGGCAGTTTTCAGGTTATAGGGGTTTCAATGGACGCTTATATATTACATAGCTGACATTACAACAAAATAACTATAAATAAAATTTCTACAAAAATTAATTTGTAAAATTTCATTTTTTATGAATTATTAATATGAATTTAAAAAATTATTAATGCTAAATTTCATTTCGTATATTTTTCAAGTTTTAAAATAATAATTTGAAATAAAAAGATTTAATAATAAAATGCTTACGCATTTAATATACGTATTCAATACGCGTTGACAAAAAACACTTTATAGTTTATATTGAAATCAACTTAAAAGTTTTATATTTTTTTAAAAGGTGGTTTATATGAAAAAATTGGCTTTTTTATTATTTGTTTGTTTATTAAGTTTAACATTTTATTTTGAATTGTATGCTAAACAAGATAAAGTTTCACGTCGGAATATAAGAAATGTTACGGAAGTAACAAATAAGGCAAATGATGGAACTATTGAGGGAAAAAACAAATTAGATAATATCATAACGGCCGAACCGATAAAATTAAATGATAATAGTTATTATTTTATAAAAGGGAAAAAAGTTATAGAGTTAAATTTAAAGACGAAAGAATTTAAGGAATATGCGGAGGGAATAAAAAAGAGACAGAATTACTGGCTGCAAGTAGGGGCGGACGGACATATATATGAGATTAAGAATTCTGAATTATCAATTACGAATACAGAATCGGCATCAGAATCGACCGATAGCGAACGCGGCGTGAAATCGCGCGGTTCAAGAAAAAATATCAAATCGGCAAAACAGTCAAAATATAATTTAAAATCAGTTGATAAACGCGGTTCATCGTCAAAACGCGGAGCGCGGTCGGCGGCGGGCGAAACTCAGACAGACGAGAAAATCACAAAATTTTCGGTAGTGGCGCAGGACGGTTTTATGTATGAATATGATTTAGAAAAAAAGACTACTACTAAAAAAGAAAAATTTGACGGCGAAATCAAGACAAATTTCATTCAGATAATAGATACTAATAACGAACTTGAGGAAATAGATATAAGCAAATTATCGGATTCGCGGAATGGCGAATTGACGAATTCTGGAGAAGTATCCGCTGATAAATCAAATACGGAAAGCGGCGAGCGCGGAGTTAAATCGCGGAGCGTTCGCTCAGTCGAGAAAAAAACAAAAAGCAATACAAGAAAAGTTCGTTCGGCAAACCGCGGAGTTCGTTCTGCGAGCGGCGAAGCAGAAAATGCGGTTGCAGAAGAAGAGTTAAGCGAAAGCGGTTTGATAATTGTTAAACTTAAAGAAGAGTATATAAAACTTGTTGAAGCTGAAGAAAAAATATTTACAGGCGAAGCAGTAGCGGATAAACCGCTTGTCATAAAAAAGGGAGCGGAATATTTTTATTGGATAGAAGGCGATATTGTTTATGAAATAAATATGGCGTTTATGCGCGCCGCTGAATTTTCAAAAGTGAATTTCGGAGATAAAGACAAATGGTATGCAGTCAGACCGGACGGGCAGATAGTAATGTTTCCGATAACAGCGGCGAGCGCGGAAGAATCAACGGACGCGGCTGGTTCGGATAGAGGCGTCCGTTCGCGCGCAACAAAGAAAGTTCAGAAAAAAAATGTTAAATCGCGCAGTGTTCGTTCGGCGCGCGGCGCGATCGATGCGGAAGAATATAAACCGGTCGATGTTCCGAAAACAGAAGGCGACAATTTTTATTTTGTTGGTAAAGACAATTCAATTTATCTGGTTGACAGAATTAATAATGAAATACGCAGAGTTAAAGAATACGACGGCGAATTAAAGACAGGCAATATCTGTCTGATTTTTCCGGGCGGCAAAAAAGTCGATGCGCCTATTGAAGAATTGATACCCGAAGAAGACGAAGAACAAATCGCGTCTGCGGACGATTCAAAACGCGGCGCTCGTTCAAGAACCGCGCGCAGCCGTCAGACATCAAAAACGAAAATCAAAGGAAAATCCGTAAAAAAATCCGCGCGTTCAGTTAAATCCGTTAATCCAAATACGGGACAGGAAGAAATAGTCGAACTCGTATCGGCAAACAGACCTGCGACAGCAAGTTCAACTCCTTATTCTTGGGCTATGCCAGCTTCGGCGGTTGACGGAAGTCAATATTCAAACTGGTATTCAAGATACAGCAATGTTCAAAATCAAACGGAATGGCTGACAATAGATTTAGAGCGAGTCAGACCTCTTAGAAAAATCAGAATTTTATGGGATAGTTATAATTATCCGTCTGAATATAAAATTCAGGGTTCTACTGACAATCAGAATTGGACTGATATTGTTTCTATTACAAATCAGACAAGCGTTTCATACGGACAATTTAAAGAGCATACTGCAAATATGGACGCTCGCTATGTTAGAGCGTTGATGACCAAAACAAGAGATAATTGGGGCGGTAATTATTATATTTACGAATTTGAAGTTTATGCGGCAGTATCAGCGCAGGATAAAATTCAGGAAGTTGACGATTTTATTACTAAAATGCCGTCAGCTGCCGAATACGAAAAGATTTTTACAAACATTACTGCCGATACATTAATGCGTTTTGCGAGTTTGCCGTTTCAAATGATGTCGCAAATGAATTCGAGGACACCGATTACTTTTGATATGTATTACAAAGAAATCACAAAATATCCGTCAAACAAAATTGATCCGATAATTATATATGAAGTTGCGCGCGAAAGATTTGACGCTTTAAAGAAAATGAATATCGAAGACAAGGATTTTTCAACATTTCAGAAATTCAGCCCGATACGAGAACTTGCGAAGAAAACCAAACTTGACAGATTTACTACAGCATATAACGCTCTTCCTGAACCGGAAAAACTCGAGGGTTGGCATGAACAGTATGTTCAGCAAATCGGGCAATTAGCTATGCTGGTAATGAATGAAGGTTTTACGGAAAAAGATTTTCCGGGCAATGAAAAAATAATGAAATGTTACGAAGAATTTAAAACGGCGAGATTTGCAGTTAAAAGAGCGGTTTATTATATTGATATGATACTGAAACAGCCGCTTGACCCGGCAAGTTATTCATACGAGTCGACATATCAGTCATTTATTACTTCAATGGAATATCAGATTAACAATGCAAAACAATTAGGCGCGAAAGATGCGGATATAACAAATTTATCAAAATTCATTGAATTCAAAGCCGGATTTGTAAAGATACCGGTTACAAAATTTGACAATGCGGTTAAATCGCTGCCAGATGTTGACCCTGTGGTTTTCAATAATTCCAATGAATACAGCATCGCAAAATCGAATTTGCAATATACTATCGACGATTTGTATAATACGGCAAAATCAAAGGGCGCGAAAGATTCTGATTTTACATATTTCGCGAAATATAAAAAATATAAAGATGCGGTTGCAGCTGTTGAATCTAAACTTTCATCGCTTGCTTCGACGGTACTGACATATTATAACGGCGATTTAGCAAATGCATGGAAAAATAAAGATAAGATTGCCGAATTAAAAAAGAACGCCGCCGAATTAACAAAAATGGGATTTTATAATTCTCAAACAAACGCTGATAAAATTGATATTTTAATAGCGGACATTGCGCAGATCGATAAAAATCGCGATGAAGTTCTTGATAGTTTCAAAAAACTGCCAGCGCCCGGAACATACAATTTTATGGATACCGCGCAATTTTCTAATATTTTATCCCTGTATTATGATGCGGTGAACAAAAAGAATTATTTAACAAATAATTTTTATGTATTGAGGCGAGAATCTTCAAGCGTCAAATATATCAAAGTCGATTACTCCAGTATTGTAACTGAAAAAGAATTGACGAATATGGATTATTTCATCAAATTAAAAGAAGAATATGATAATTATTTGAAAGAAACCAAAAAATTTAAAGATGAATTTAATGCCCTTTTAAACAGTCTGGAATCTACGCCGCTTGACGAAGCGGATTCTAAAGTGGCGCGGATTAATTATTTGCATGAACTCGGAATAATCTATCAAATGGGCGCAAATGCAATGCTGAAAGATTGGCAGAATAGAGATAAACTGTGGGCATTTGTGAATAAATTAAACGCTATTAAAAATAGATTCAATGATGCGACCGCGCTTGTTAAAAATCTGCCGGATACTCAGAATATTGCGTTGAAAGATAAAGACGCTATCGCAAACGCGCGTAAAAAACTCAATGAATGCGGTTGGCCAATAGATAAAATCGATAAAGCGTTATTTGCCAAACTCGATGCGCTCGACGAAGTAATTAAAAATTCTGAAGAAGGAAATAATAGAGTAATTACGCCGCTGATGGATGAATACAATAAACTTTATATTAACACTAATATGGTTCGCGGAGAAGGCTGGAGTTTGGATGCGAAAATACATTTTGATATTGAAGAAGTCCGCAGATTAAAAGCGAAATTTGACGATGCGGTTGCTAAAGGTTATCCGATAAAAGCGGACCCGAACGGAAAATTCTACGCGGCCGAGCGTCTTTATTCTATTTTCAAACCTAATTTAGACAGAGCAATAGATGTGCTAAA
>DAINAU010000150.1:0-10009 GCA_036733285.1 bacterium | reverse complement strand
CATAATCAACCGTCTTTATCTGACCGTTCACGACTTCTGCGCAATCGTCGATTATAAAATACGGATAATTTTTATATATTTTCCATTTCCTTGTAAGTTTAACCCGCGGCGGGTTTACATAATGACCGTATTCAATAGCAGAACCAGTCATTACGGCTCTTACAGGTCCGGTATTAACCGAACGAGTCCAGAAAGTGTCTCCTTGCAAACCAAACCAAGCCGCATTCTCATTTATTTCATACATCCCTTCGTTTCTCCAAATATTATTTCCGGTTCCCGCTTGAGTTAAATTAGGAGAAGATTGAGAGCGCTCTAATATATAGCTTACCACCGGAGTATCAAGGATATTAATTTTCAAATATGAATTCTGCAATGTGTCAGATTTAACAGCCGATAAATATTGTATATCGGTTGAATAAGAAGGAAATCCTTTTACTCCTGAACTCAATAAATCAAAATATATGAAATACTCTGTTTCAGTTTCCGAAGCGTCGTTTAAATCCGACGAATGAATTTGAAATATTAATAAACAAGTGTCTGCTTTGCCGTCTCCGGTAATATCCGTCCATTCTTCGCTCTGCGAGGGTATTTCAGTAATTCCGTCGCTCATCGCCGCGCGTACGCTCGAACTATCTAAATCCGTAATGCCGAAATTATAAAAATTAATTGGTATTTCTATTGGAACCGTAGAATAGTTTATGCTTGACGACGCCGTTTGTTTTGTTAACTTCAAACCGATTCTATATGGATATGAATCGCTTAACCAGCCGGCAGCTTCCGCTGAAATCGAATTAAAAAAATACCAGACAAATATTAATAAAATTATTTTAAAACTTTTTTTCATCGTCATTTCATTCTATAATAATTCGTCATTCAATCGCATTTTTAGTATCTTATCAATAAACTTCTTGCATTTTCGCAGGAATATTTTTTTTAAAGCGCTTTAAAACCTATATAAATTACAGTGTCTTGGCGCTTTTTTTAATCTCCAACTTTTAAAAAGTCAAGAAAATCGTAAAGCGATTTTCGAATATTATATAAAGCCGAGTTTCCGGAAAAGGATTAAGAGCAAATTATACTGTTATCCTTTTCCGATGAAATCCGGCTTATGATAATCAATCAAATCCAAAAATCAATTATTAATATTCTATTATATATTTTTTCTTATTCAATATAATTTTTATAATTTTTTGCCGCGTTTTCAAAAAGCTTTCAAAAAAATATTAATACATTAAAAATAAAAACTTTAATATTTAAAATATAAAAGTTTTTTATGAATATTTTTTTTTAGAAATAATTTTTAAAAACAATTGACTTTTTTTTTTATTATTATATATTGTATAAAAATTCGTAATTTATTTTAAGGAGTTATATACTTATATGAGCAATTTGGAAATAGGCGCTGAAGTTGAAGGTAAAGTCGCAAGAATATTAAATTACGGCGCTATAATAACTATCGAAGATAAAACCGGATTATTGCACAACAATAAACTTGGCAAATTTAAAAAAGCCACAGGTTTGTTGCGTATTGGCGATATGATTAAGGTAAAAGTCGACGAAATTAAAGAAGATGGAAAATATAGTCTTTCTTTATGTCAGGAACTCGAAAGAAAAAGAATAACAAATAAAAAGAAAAAAAGAACTAAACCATATATTTTTAATCCGAAAATAGCTTGGCATACTTCAAATAATTTCGGTACGGCGCGACGTTTTCATATCGACGAGAATTCTCCGTTTGAAGATAGAATGAAAGCGTTTTTAAAAGACAGCGATGAAAAACGTCTTGACATTAAAAAAAGTTTAGAAGCAAAACGCGGTTAAGGAGTTTAGAAATTTCTAAACTTGTTGACGATATTAATATTGCGGGGTAGAGCAGCCTGGTAGCTCGTTGGGCTCATAACCCAAAGGTCCAAGGTTCAAATCCTTGCCCCGCTACCAATATATCTTCTTTGTTATCAGTTGATTAATGCCGATTTTGAAACCAATTCAAAGTCGGCTTTTTTTTTGCACTGTGAAAAAACTGTGAAAGAATTGATTTCTGGCAGGGTATCTATTGATTTTAAAGAACAAGTATTGTCAACAGTGAATAAAAAATGTAATTTTTAAAAATCATTGGTGGTATTATTCTGAAACACAATTAAATATGACTAATTAGTCTCTGCCCGAAAAATAGGTTTTAGAAAAAAACATTGTGATTTTTTGATTAAATTACTATTTCAATTATTTTTCTAAAATTTTTTTGAATGAAAACCAACTCAAAATATTATTTTAATTTAGACCTTTCCCGTCTTTTTTTTTGTCAATGTATTTTCTGTTCGATTTTCAGATTTTAACTTTTTTTTATGCGGACATTTTATAATCCGCTTCATTATTCTTTTTGGTTTCTTCGGTTATTATTATTTCTCCAAGCGTCTGTAAATTTCTCGCCACAATACTAAAACCGACATATTTTTTATAATTTCCATATCCCTTTTCTGCGCAGCAAAACAATCCATTGCCCCGCTTTAAACTGCTTATACTTGATTCTACGCCTGAACGCCAGCGACGATATTTTATAAAATCAGGAGACGATTCGCGCCTTAAAGTTTCCGAATTAAATAATAATATTTATTCCTTTTTTTTCTTTGTCTGCTAAATTATTATTATTATCAAATTTTTTTTTTACCGTTGTTTTATTGTTTTTAAGGCGTTTTGGATTTTCCTCGAAATACGGACAAGGCATATGCAGCCAATACCAGTTTGAATCAGGCGATTTGAAACCAAGCGCTTTGCATCCGTATTTATGAAACGAATCCAAATATCTTATTTGAAAATGTTTGCATTTATAACACAATAACATATCATATATATCGCGGCGAAATTAAAAAATCTTAAAATTTGACTGATTTAATCGCGTTATATTCGCAGCATTGAACGCATAACCCGCACGCTCTGCAGCCGTCTTTATAAATGCTGATGATTCCGTCTTTTTTCATTATAGCCGGACAGCCCGTATCTATACATTTTCCGCATTGAACGCATTTTTCTTTATCTATCATAAAATAAACGGGTTTGCCTTTTTTATTCAGCAAAGCGCAGGGAGACTGAGCTATTATCACGCTCGGCTGATTTAAATTCAAATGTTTGTCTACGATTTCCGAAAATAATTTTGTGTTGAGAGGATTCGCGCAATCAACGCAGTTTTCAGGATAATTCGCGCCTATGACGAGTTTTTTGTAATCTATGGCAGTCGTAGATTCTCCCGATAAGGTTTTTCCTGTCCCCGGATGATCTTGATGTCCTGTCATCGCAGTTATGCGGTTGTCGAAAATTATTGTGGTTATAGGAGCCTTGTTATACAATGCGTCTATAATCGACGTAATGCCCGAATGAATAAAAGTCGAGTCCCCAATTACCGCCGCGATTTTATTTGCGTATTCCGGATTGGTTTTAACCATTCCTATAGCGGTTCCTATGCCGGCGCCCATACAAATGCAGGTGTCGAGCGAATTTAAAGGTTCGAGCGCTCCAAGCGTATAACAACCTATGTCGCCGGTAATTATCAGATTTTTTTTCTTTAAAACCGAATACGCGGCTCTATGCGAACAGCCCGCGCATAATACTGGCGGACGCGGAGGTATTTCTATTGGTAAACTTTCCGTTCGCTCAATCGGTTTATTGTAGAATAACGAGTATATCTTGTCCTGCGTGAGTTCGCCTGTTTTTGGAAATACTGATTTTCCTTTAATATCAAGTTTCAATCTTAATTTCAATAATTCTTCTTCGATAAATCCGTCGAGTTCTTCAATAACAATAATAGTATCTTTTGATTCGCAGAATTTTTTTATTGTGTTTTCAGGCAAAGGATAAATCATTCCGAGTTTCAGAATATCAATATTTTTAATGACTTCTTTAACGTAATTAAACGCCACTCCGGAAGTTATAATTCCAATTTTAGAATTTTTAGCGGCGTCTTTTTCCGCTTTTAATATTCTATTCAGATTGGAAGAAGAATTGTAAAGAGATAAATTTATTAATCTTTCTTCGACGAATTTATGTCTGAGTTTGCCGAAAGCCGGAACCATAACGTATTTTTTTGGATTTTTTTCAAATCCGGGTTTTATTTTTATTTCCTGTTTCGGACCTTCTTCCACAACGGTTCTTGTATGCGATAATCTTGTCGTGGTTCTAATCAATACCGGAGTGTCGAATTGTTCGGAAATTTCGAATCCCGCAATAATCATAAGTTTAGCTTCAGCGCTGTTTGAAGGTTCGAGCATAGGGACTTTGGCGAATTTAGCGTAATTTCTGCTGTCTTGTTCGTTTTGCGAACTATGAAGATCCGGATCGTCCGCGCATATAAGGATGAATCCTCCTTTTACGCCGGTATAAGAAAAAGTCATTAAAGGGTCTGCGGCGACGTTAACACCGACGTGTTTCATTGTAACCAAAGCTCTATGTCCTGAAATACTCGCTCCGATTCCGGCTTCAAACGCGGTTTTTTCATTCGGCGACCATTGACAATAAATTCCGTCGTATTTCACTAAATTTTCAAGAATTTCAGTTGAAGGCGTGCCTGGATAACCCGACGCGAATTTGACGCCGGACTCAAAAGCTCCTAATGCGATAGCTTCATTTCCGGACAATAATTTTTTCATAATTCTTTAACTCCAATAATTTGCTTTCACAAAAATAAAATATTAGTATCTTATCAATAAATTTCTTGCATTTACGGCAAGAATCTTTTTTGAGCGCTTTGAAACCTATATAAATTATAATGCTTGACGCTTTTTTTAATCTTCAACTTTTAAAAAGTTGAGGAAATTGTGAAACGATTTTCGAATATTATATTAAGCCGAATTTCCGGAAAAGGAATATGAGCAAATTATACGGTTATCTTTTTCCGATGAAATTCAGTTTATGGAATTATATAACCTTAACATAATTTACGCAAGATAAAAATTCGGTTTCCGGTAATGCCCAAAATCGACGAGTAAAATAAAAGTCCGATAAAAATTTTTATTGCATTTTCAGAAAATTTGACTTTTCCTTGTTTTTCAGGGATTTTTTATTTGATTTAGCGCGAAAAGTTTATAGATTTAACTCTTGCTCTACGAGGTTGGGTAATGCCTCAGTTATGATTGGAAAATTATTTGGGCAATAAATCGTAAGGATTAATTTCCGGATTATCAACAATTTTGTTTAATACATTTTTAAAACAATCAGATAGAGATTCATTTTTATCCAACCGTTTATTAGCCGTTTAAACAACATACGCATAAATATTTATAACAAATCCCGCCAAATTCCTGAATTGATTTTTAAAGGATTTAGCAATCTATTTTCTCGCCAATGCCAACATATTTTCCTGAACCGATTGATTATTTCAGCTATTCCGCCGTTAATTGATTTAGTTCCGTAAATATAAGATTTTAGCCGTTTCCATATTTTTTCGACAGGATTATACTCTGGCGAATATGTAGGCAAATAAAAAATTTTAAAATTTTTATTTTTAGAAAGCCATTCTTTTATTTCTCGGCTTTTGTGATAACTAACATTATTTTCAATCACTATAATTATTTTATCCATATTATTTTTTTTTAAGTTGTTCGAAAAATTCTATATTTGAACCACTGTTACCTGTATTCGATTGTTTCCAATAAAAAACTTTTTTTTAAAATTCCACGCTCCAAATACGGTAAGACTTTCTCTCTTTGCCGGCGTCGGAATCAAATGGCGGCCATTTTTTTTTACCAAGTCCGTTGTATATACGGCTCGGTTGAAAAATGACTTTCGTCATGAAGAAATAACTGTTTTGATATTTCTTTAACGCTTTTTCCCTGATTACTCAATAATATTATCAAAACTTTTTCGCTTTCACTTTTACCGGTTTGATTTCTAAGTGCTGCTAATTCATTTTTTCTTTTTCGTTAATTTCTATTTTTATCATTTTAGATACCTTTTTATAATTAAGATATCTTCATTATATTCGTTTTATTGTTTTGCCAACTTTTTTATAATTATTTTTGAAACGCTGCCCTAAAAAATTATAATAAATCAACGATGCCGGGCAGCCGGAGGTTTTCTTGACAAAAATTGCCTTTCAGGTTTTTTGCGGGTTAAGGGAAAAAGAATATTTTTGTTTTTGAACAAAAACAGTTTTTTTGATATAGCGTTATCTATTTAAAAAATAAGGAATTATAACTTTTAATTTTTTTATTCTTGACTTTTCTCATAGATGCCATTTCTGCAACTTTTATAAATTTCGATTGCGCCAGCCTGCCATTTTTGTCATTTTTGAAATCAACTTTAATACGCTAAAACATATTTTTTCATAAGCTCCCATCTGTCTCGAGGTTTCAATATTATTTTCGACGCTATTACGACAACCATATCTTCATCGGGCAAGCAATAAATATGGCTGCCGCCCGAACCCGCGGCTGTATAAGCAGTCTTGTCTTCATATTCAATAAGCCACCAGAGATAACCGTATTTATTAGAATTCATCGCTATTGATTCTTCTATCCATTTTTCCGAAATTATGCGTTTATCATTCCAAAAACCTTTATTAAGATATAAAAATCCAAAACGCGCCATATCATTTGCTTTTATCGCCAATCCCCAGCCTCCCGCGGTATTGCCCTGCGGATCATTAATCCAGCCCGAAACATTTTTTCCAAAAACATCTTCCAATGAAAAAGATTTCATTGAAATCTCCGGAATTTCCGCCATTCCTAAAGGTTTAAATAAATATCTGTTTGCAAATTCTCGAGCGTTCATTCCCGCGGTTCGGGTGATTATAGCTGAAAGCAGATGAGTTCCGGCAGTGCTGTATTGAAATTTTCCGAACTGACCGTTTCTTCCCAATTGTTCAAAAATATATTTAATCCAATCTTTTTGACGTCTTAATCTGTCTAATGCTTCCCAGCGGTTGCCTGAAGTCTTAGATGCTATAGGAGCAGTCATAGTTAACATATGTTTGATTGTAACCGCGCGTTTCACAATATCGTCGGGTCCGGTTTTGTATTCCGGAAAAAAATCAATGATTTTTTGATCGGCGCTTTTAATAAGCCCTAAATCTATCGCTATGCCAATCAGCGCGGAAATAAAACTCTTGGCGACAGAAGCCACATTATGAACGTCTTCATTGTTGAATCCATTGAAGTATTGTTCATAAACCATAAATCCTTTTTTTACAATAATAAAAGCGTTTATATTTCCATGCCGGGATTTTATTGCATTTTCAAGTTCGGCGAGTTTATCCGAATTCATTCCCAGAGTTTCCGGGTTCGCCTGTCTCCAGTCGGCTGTCGGCCAATAATTTCTTTCAATAATCATTTAAAACTCCTTTTTTATTCGCGGGAATTAGCGGCTATTAGCGGGAAAAAATTCCTCCTGCGAATCTATCGAATCGAATATAACGAATCTGTTTTCAACGGCGTTATAAATACCGTCCCGTTAAGGACGCCGGATTTTTAATCAACATACTTGGCGAACCTTCCGCAATAATTCTACCGCCTTCGTCTCCGCCTTTTGGTCCAAGCTCAATTATCCAATCGCATACGCGCAAAACGTTCGGGTCGTGTTCAATTACAAAAACTGAATTTCCCCGAGAAACAAGTTTGTCAAGAAGTTCAATCAATTTCGCAGTATCATACATGCTTAAACCCGTAGTCGGTTCGTCGAGTATATAAAGAATATTTCCTTTTCTTTTTTTCCCGATTTCTTTGGCGAGTTTAATTCTTTGAGCTTCGCCTCCGCTCAAAGCTGGCGTGGGTTGTCCGAGTTTAATATATCCCATTCCTATTTGTTCCAATACTTTTAAAGTTATAATGATATCGGAATTATTCTTAAAAAAAACAACCGCTTCGGAAACCGTCATTTCAAGAATATCGAGAATAGTTTTATCATTATACCGGATTGACAAAGCCGCGTCGTTGTAGCGTTTTCCCTTGCATTCCGGACAAGTATTATACAAGAAAAAATCTCCGCCCAGCCATATTTTTTCTCTTCCGCCGCCGCCGCATTTTGAACAAGCTCCTTTTGAATTAAATGAAAAATGACCGGCGGTGAAATTTCGTTCGGCAGATTCGGGTTGTTCTGCGAAAAGTTTTCTAATTTTATCCCATATTCCAATATATGTGGCGGGATTTGAATTCATATTTTTTCCTATCGGAGCTTGCGAAACTTCAGCGAATCCAGAAATCTCGGCGGTTCCTTCAAGTCTATCCGCTATTGTTTCAGGCTTCTGAAATTCAACTTCGGTTTCCGCGTCAGATTCTTCTAAATATCCAAGTTTTTTTTCAATGCCGTTTTGGTTTTGAAAAATATTTTTTAAAAGAGGAATCAAGGTTTTTGAAATCAAAGAACTTTTGCCGCTTCCCGAAACTCCGGCTATGCCGACAAGTTTACGTAAAGGAAGCGATACGTTAATATTCTTCAAATTGTTAGTCCTAACATTACGAAGCGTAATAAACGTTTCTTTTTCATTTTTAAGATTATACTTTCTGACAGCCGCAGGAATTTTCCCTGAAAAATACAATCCTGTTACTGATTCTCCGCAATCCAATAATCCGTTATAATCGCCCTGATATATAATCTCCCCGCCTTCTATTCCCGCTTTTGGACCAATATCTATAATATGTTCCGCCGCTTCTATCATTCTTCTGTCGTGTTCAACAATAATTACCGTATTTCCTAATTCCTTAAGTTCTTTAATCGCTTTAAGCAGCCAGAATTTTTCGGACTCGTGCAAACCCGCCGTTGGTTCGTCAAGAATATAAATCAACGAATCCATTTTTGATTCAAGATGCGAATTCAAAAAAACGCGTTGGAGTTCGCCGCCGCTAAGAGCCGTCATTTCCCTGAACAAAGACAAATGTCCAAGTCTCGATTTGATTAAACAATTGGTTTTATGCAAAATGGTTTTCAACAAATTTTCCGATAACGAAGAAAACCCTTTTATTTTCAAAGTTTCCTGTAAAAATCCGTTCAATTCCGTTATGGTCATTTTTCCAAGTTCGCCGATATGTTTACCGTTTATAAAAACCCGGCGAGCTTCTTCTCCTATGCGGTATCCGCCGCATTCTCCGCAGGTTGTCAAAGAATATATGCCGGACAAATCTTCTCCGTTTCTGAAAATTCTGCCTTCAAAAATTCTTTTAAGGCAATAACTTGTTTTTTCCGCGTTCCCCGCCGTATAGTGTCCGTATATGACGTCGGCTTTAACATCGTCCGGCAATTCTAAAAAAGGCGTTTCAAGATAATCTTTAAATCTTTTATTTAACAACCGAGCATATCCTTGAGTAGGACCGGCGATTTCAAAAACCCGCTTCAAAACGGTTCCGGCTTCGGGAATTAATTTCTTCATATTTATTTGAAAATACGCTCCTTTTCCCGAACACTTCAAACACATCCCGTTTGGATTATTATACGAAAAATAACCGGCGGGAAACCGTTCTTCAGTATTCCCGCATTTTAGGCAAACCAATTTTTCATCTACAAACGCATCGCATTCCGCGCAGCGAATTTTTCCGGCGGCGGAATATAGAACCGCCAGCATATTGAGAATGTTCGTTCTTGTGCCTACAGTCGACCTCGGATTAGTTTGTCTTATGATATTTTGCTGAACGGCAATTGCGGGTCCTATTCCTGAAATACCGTCGAATTTATCTTCTTCTTCAATCGTTCCAAATATTCCAAGCGACTGCAAATATTGTTTTCTGCCTTCCTCAAAAACCGTATCGAACATCAAACTTGATTTGCCCGAACCGCTGACGCCGGTAGCCGCTATCAGTTTATTTTTAGGAATCGAAACGTCAATATTTTTCAAATTATGAATCCGCGCGCCTTTGATTTCAATTTGTTTCATAACAAAAAATTTTCCTCTATTCCATCGTTAAAATTTCTTCCTTATAAAATCAAGGATAAAAATAAATTTCCCGCGCCTGTAAAATGCTTTACCCCGAAAACTGTATAAGGATTTTGAAAAATTGTTCAGACAGCATAGAATACTTGTTTCAGACAATTT
>DAINAU010000149.1:0-10164 GCA_036733285.1 bacterium | reverse complement strand
CAACATTTATTTGAGATAGCGTCGATGTGTCTAATAAAATAATGGATGGCGTTATTGGCGCTATAGTATCGGCGCCTTGATATGTGTCTATTTCAGAGGTTCGAAACGGATAATAAGAAATTTGATTTTTATTTGGTCCGTTTATTTTTGAATTAATTGAAGAACTGTCTGTAGAATACCAGTAATTATAATTAAAATTAAATGATGAATTCACTTCGTTGTAAATTCCGCTGTCAGGATTTGAATCCGGCGTTTTAATATTATTTTTTTGAAAAACAATATCTGAACTGAAAAAATAATTTGAAACGGCATAATTATTATTATTTATTAAAGTGTTTTGATATAATCTGCCGGTTGTAACTTGGTATAAATACAATCCGCTTCCGGAATTAGACGAAAAAATATTCTCAAAAATTTTTGTTCCGGTTAACTGACGCAAATATAAACCGGAATCAAGATTTTTTTCAAAAATATTCCTTGTAAATTCGTTATTATTGGATGAAAAATATATAAAAGCCCCTTTATCATTATTTTCACTGAATATATTTGATATAAAATAGTTGTTTGATACTAATGTGCTTGCATATAATCCATAAAAATTCCAACGGGCGACACAGGAAACGACAGCGTTAAAATAAATATCATTTTCCATATATATTCCGGCTAATGAATTAGAATCAAAACTACAGCCGTTTAAATAATTATAAGAAGAACTGGTTTTAAAAAATAATCCTGAATAATTATGGATAAAACTGCTTTGAGTTATTAGATTTGAACACGAATAAGTAAGATAAAGACCGTGGTTTGAACAATCCTTAACGGTTATGTTTTCTATTAATGAAGTATCGGTATATCCTAAGTATAAACCTCGATTTGCATCTCTAACGCATAAATTTTTTATTGTCAGATAATCATAATTGTTTACGTAAATACCGTATAATCCTGCGGTTGACGAATCTCCGGGCGGATCTATAACTGTTAAACTTGAATCCGCTCCGATTAACGAAATATTGTGTGTATCAATGACAACGGCTTCAGAATAAATTCCCGCATCTATGTAAACCGTGTCGCCGGATTTTGCTTTGCTTAACGCTTTTAAGATGCTGAAATAAGGTTCTGACGCAGAACCGAAGCCGCTTGTATCGCTGCCGGTTTGAGAAGTATATACGTCTCCTGTTTGACTTGTATCATTTACATACCATTTCGGTCCGTTATGTTCAGATTTTGCTACTGCTAAGTAACTCGGGGAATACCAACTAAAATTCTTAAAATTCGCGCCGTATGTCGAATGACTGTCATAAGCTGTTATTCGATAATAATAAGTTTCGCCGAGCAAAATATCCGTATCAACATAATCCGTATCGTCCGCGTTAACTGCCGTAAAAATCAAATATTGTTCCCAATCGTTGGTATCGGAATAATTGCTGCGGTATAATCTATATCCAGATAATCCGGTAAGCGCGGAACCGTCTTCGTCAGTTGAAGGTTTTGACCAAACTATTTTAATTTGCGATAACGCAGATGTGTCGATTGAAATAAACGAAGGAGTTATTGGAGCTATCGTATCCGCGTTTATTTCAGTATCAATCAATGAAATTCTGAATGGCGACCAATCGATTATTCCGGCAGAAATTACTATTTTATTTGAAATTGCAGATGAATCCGTAGTATTCCAATAATTATATCTGAAATCAAAAGTTCCGGTTGTTGAATTTAATACTGCGGAATCAGGTTGAGAACCGGAAGTTAAAATATTATTATGCGTTATAATATTATTTGAAGCGTAACCGTAAAAATGAAAAGCCCATTGACCGTTTGAATAAGCCGCATTTTGCGATATAGTGCATCCGCTGATATTATTTAATAAATACCCGCATTGCGAATTGTTAGACGATATGTTGTTTATAATTAAAACTTCAGAATCTCCGCCTCCAACAAAAATACCGTTTGCGCAGGATTTTATTTTATTGTTTGATAATACGTTTCTTTCCGAGTTTGTGTGAAGGATGCCCCAAGCCGCGCCAGAATTAATTGTATTATTTCTAATTTGATTATAATTACTTGATATATATAGATATATGTTAGCCGATGAATTTACTTCTAATATATTATCGTAAACATAATTATACGAGCTTCCATTATACAAGAATATCCCGTAGCCGCTGAATGCCATAACTACGGTATGATTCGCAATGTAATTGTTTCTAATAATATTGCGGTTTGAATTTTCAATCCACATACCGGCTCTATTATTGCCGTTTGATCTATTAAACGCAATTAAATTTGAATCCGAACCGCTTGTCATTCGCAAACCGTTCTGTCCGTTAGAATATAAATTATTTCGAGTGATTATCGAACTGTCAACATTAATTAAATACATTCCGTAAAAAGCGTCCGTTATTCCCAATCCGTCAATAGTTAATCCTGTTCTGCCGCTCGCATAAATTCCATATAATCCTGAAGTCCCTGCCGCGCCAGGCGGATTAATTATTGAAAGAGAAGAGTCCGCTCCGATTAACGAAATATTATTTGTATCTATTACAACGGTTTCGGAATAAGTTCCCGCGTCGATAAATACGGTATCGCCTTCCTTCATTCTTTTTAATACGGAAGTTATAGTTAAAAGCGGCGATGTTTCTGTTCCCCATCCTGTATCGCTGCCTGAATTAAAAGTATAAATGTCTCCTGTAACCGCAGCGTCATTCACATACCATTTCGGTCCTTCGTATAATTTAGCTGTCGCTTTGCAAACGGAAGAATACCAGCTTCTGTTTTCGAATTCATTTCCATTTGTCGTATGCTTATCATATGAAACAATTCTGTAATAATAAGTTTCTCCAGGCAATAAATCAGTGTCAATATATTCTGTATCGTCGGCGTCTGCTGTTGTCCAAAGCAAAAAATTTTCCCAATTATTTGTATCGCCGTTATCGCCGCATTCTGAATTATGCGCTTTGTATAATCTGTATCCGTTAATTCCGGTTAATGAATTTCCATCCTCGTCAAACGCAGGTTTATTCCAAGTCAATTGTATTTTACCGACAATAGACGTATCTACATTTAATACGGGAATTTCTGGAGCTATAGTATCCGCGTTTATTTCAGTATCAATCAATGAAGTTCTAAACGGAGTATAAATAATTCTACCTGCATAATTGCCTCCCATTTTTGCCGCAATAGCAGTCGAGTCGCTTGTTCCCCAATATGAATAACTTAAATCAATATCGTTGTTATAATTGTTAAAAACTCCGGAATCATTTATAGAAAATCCTTTCAAATAATTATTCCGTTTTGAAGAAACCGGAATTGCGGATCCCGAGGTTATATACAACGCGTATTGTCCGCTTGAATCAAATGTATTCTGCTCAAAAGCGGTTCCTGCCGCCAGTAAAATATTTATTCCGTAATTTGTCGAATTTGTAATGAAATTATTACGCATATCGATATATTGATTTATCATTGAATATATTCCGGTCGGCGTATAACTTATTATATTCCCTGAAACAAGCATTCCTATAGTAGCGCCGGGACCGCAGTAAATTCCATATAACGATACATTGCCGATTATATTTTCAGATATCTCATATCCTCTTTTTGACGAACTTGCTATGCGTATGCCTTGACTGCCGCCGGTAATAGTATTATGCTTAATGATAATAGTATCGCCGGTATTAATATTTAATGTATAACTCGTATGATTAATAAATGTGTTTTGCAGAACCGAACAATTATTTGATGACGAACCGAATGCTATTCCGTAATCCGCGTTAGCCGCGCCGTCAAAATAATTATTTTGGGTTGTTATAAAATTCGAATAAGTAACATTTATGCCGGAATAATAGTTGTCGTAAAAATAATTATTTTTTATAGTCGCATTGTTTGTTCTAGATAAATAGAATCCATACCAACTTTTTTCAATAATACAATTTGATATATATAATGAATCGCAGTTTTCTCCGCCTTCGTTATCTAAAGAATACAAACTGCAATATACATTGGAATCAAAATTAATATTATCAAATACAGATGTATCTACGTTTCTAAAATAAATTCCGTAATACGAATTAAAAATTTTTAAATTTGAAATTTTAAGGTTATGTTTGTCCGTAGCAATAAAAATATATATTCCCGAAACAGGACTGTCAGCGTTTATAATGCTTAAGGAAGAATCAACTCCGGTAATTGTTAAATAATCCGTATCGATTTGAGCCAGAAAAGTATCATTAATATTTAATCTGTAATAAGTTCCCGCGTCGATAAAAATCGTGTCGCCGGATTTTGCGAATGATAACGCTTTTGATATAGAGGCAAACGGATGATTTTTACTGCCGCTTCCTGAAGTATCGCTGCCTGCCAAATATGTGAACGAATCGTTTGCCGTTGAAGAATCATTAACATACCAATTTTCACCTGAATAATAATTTAATGAAATAGTATCGCAATCGCGTTTAACATATTTATAAGTCAAATCCGCTGAAACGCTGTCGCCCATCCCTGTCAGAAAAACAGTTCCGGACCAATTTCCATTAGCTGAACTTAATATTACGCTCGAACAAAAAACTGAATTTACATATAATCTTACCGTATCTCCGGAATTTGTTCCAGCTGTAGTTCCGCTTATCGTTATAATCTGAACGCATGTTTCATAACCTGTGGAAAAAGAGGTTATTTTAATTCTCGGCGCCATCGTAAAACTCCGTTCTTCAGACCATTCTGATTTCATCTGTCCGCCGTCGACCGCCTGAACCGCCCAATAATATGTTCCTCCGGGCAATCCCAAAATGTAAGCCGAGGTTCCATTTTGAACATTGCCGAGTATTGAATTTCCGGCTGAATGCGTAGAATTCGTGTCAACCCCGATTACTTGACATCCTCCGGCAGTCGTTCCAATACGGAGATTGTAATTCATGCTGTTTGAAACAGTCGTGTCAGTCAAAACATTCTGCCACTGAAAAATTACGGTATCAGGCGAAAATGACTGACCTGAAGCTACGCTTAATAAAGGAATTGAAGGCCTTATATTTGTTTGATCGATTTTTATATTTGCAAATATTGCAAATTTTGAAATGGAACTGTTTCCGACTCCGGTTAAAACCAAATCGAGATTTCCATCATTATTCAAATCAATCCAATTTACGCTTCCCGCTCCCGCATTATAATACGAATCAAGATGCAAATAATTTTTGACAAAAGTTCCATTATTATTAATGAATACATAAAATCTGTAAAATGTTCCATCGTGTCCTATTGCCGCAATATCAACATCTCCGTCATTATCGTAATCGCTTAACGATAAATTAGCCATCTCTATTCCTTTATTTGTTCCTAACGGTTGCGTATCAGAAGAAAAAGTATTGTTTTTATTATTCGTATAAATAATAAATCTATAATTGCCGGCCGGATAATATCCGACAATTCCAATATCCAGATATCCATCGTTATTAAAGTCCGCCCATTTCAGATTACTTCCGCCTAAACCTACATTTGCTCCCATAGGTTCAGTATAATTTGTAAATGAAAAATTACCGTCATTTCTATAAATTCTGAATCTTTGACCGGCGCCGCTGGCCATCCATCCGCAAATTCCTATATCTAAATCTCCGTCGTTGTCATAATCGCCAAAACTTAAATTGCCGGAATAAAGACCTGTGTTGACTCCTAAAGGTTCGGCTGCTTTTGAGAATATATCGTTTCCGTCATTTCTGTATATTATAAAATTTGTTATGGAATTTACTGAATTTCTCCCTCCTATAATAGCAATATCCATATCTCCGTCGTTATCCAAATCTCCCCATCGGACGCATCCTGAATGAATTCCAACGCCTGAACCTAACGGTTCGGCAATATTTATAAAACTGTCATTTCCAATATTTTTATATATTATAAATCTGTTGGTTGTTCCGTTATCCATACTTCCGGTAACAGCGAGATCCAAATCTCCGTCATTATCATAATCCCCAAAAGAAACAGCGCCATAACCAAACGCAAGCCCCGCATTTATTCCCAACGGCTCAAGTACATTAGTAAATGAAAAATTTCCGTTATTTTTAAAAATTATTAATCTTTTATTTGTTCCATCGTTTCCTGCGATTACAAAATCTTGATCTCCGTCATTATCATAATCTCCAAATGCAATGCTTGAAGACGATATGCCTTGAAGCAATTCAGCCGGAGAAGTTTTTTTTTGCCAGATAGTATATATGAACGAATCTGCCGAACTCCACCCGCTTGTGTTTCCAGCGTTATCCAACGCGTAATACCGCCAATAATATGTCGTATAAATTTTATTAGAAAAATCAAAATATGTGTCTGAAACCGACGAGTCGGTAAAACCCTGAAAATGCGGGTTTAAAAAACTTGACGAGGTATCGATCTGAATATAATATTTTCTGATTCCGGAATGAGTGTCGTTAGCGTCCGCCCAATCAAAATATATTATTGAATTTGTTCCGAGCGTTTCCGAACCGTTTGCGGGAGAAATAATTCCAAGCGAATCCGGATTTGTATTGTCAATCTGAATATAAACCGTATCCGCTCCAAGATTTCCCTGTCTGTCTCTTGCTGAAACAGATAATATAATCGTATCGTTTCCGCTTAAATCATTTACTCCCGATACTATTGTGAACGAGCCGTTTGAATCAGAATCAATATCTGAAGTATCCTCCGAATTATCAGTTGAATTCCAAAGCCAGATAACTTTCTTATATGCAAGTCCGCTTCCCGATTCAGTAATTGAACCTGTAACGCCGAATGAATCTCCGAAATTTCCATCGTCAAAATTCGGCAATGAAACAGTCGCATTTGCAGAACCAAGAACTGAGGCGGAATCCACAGACGATATTGAAGTAATATTTACAACAGGCGGCGTATTATCAATACATAACTGAGCGTAATAATCCGCGCTTGACGCGCGTAAAAAATAATGTCCGATAAATGTTATTGAACCGCTGTCGGCTCCCTGCGGGTTTGTCAACGGATACGCGTTCACAATCTGGTTTCCGGTAAAACAAGCTATCCACAGCGACCATTGAGCCGTAGTCGTTAAACTCCCGAATTCGCTTCGCGGAATCTGAATCTCGAATTTATCTCCGTTCACTGATACTGCCCAGCCCGCGGCTGCTGATTTATTTGTTCCGGCTCCGAATATTCCGCCTGAAGCCGAGTGATACATTACAGTTGAAGCGTCGTCTATATAAATTATATAATTTGGTCCATAATACGGAGTATCGAAATTCGGACCGCCGAGATTATTGTCAAATACGCCGGTTTCGTCATTAGTTGAAACGGCTATCATTATTTTATTTGTTCCTGTCAAATCAAATCCGTTTACCGCAAAATATAAATTTTCCGGTTCCCAAGAAACATAAGCCGTATCGCCATTGTCAATTTCAAGAATTTCCGTTGACATCCAGTCGTTTAAACTTCCGTCAATATTCTTTCCTGACACTACGCTTACAGAAGTTACTTCTCCGAAATTTCCGGCGTCGTTAAATTTTAAATTAACATAAGTATTTAATATACTGTCAATCTGACCGCCGGTAAATTCGTGAACAGCCGGGTCGTAACTCAATCCGTTAAAATTCCAGATTCTTTTTGAAATAGCGTCTGTCATAACCGGAGCTCCGGCGACGTCGTTAAAATCCTGAATTGCATTAGCTCCGTTTGCCTGACATACGGTAACTGCAATATTAATCGATTGTCCAAGATATTTTTCTCTGCCTCCTATTAATTCAAACGGAACATAAAATTCTATCCAATTATCGCCGATATGTTCGGAATATGGATTATAATAATTTGTTTCAACGCTTGTATCAGACCATGTTGTTTTATCAGTAACAACAACGCTGTTGTCCGCGTTACAAACTCGTATTAATTTATCCCATTTGTTTGTGTTTGTTACAACGCAGTCCTTTGTAGCGACGCCTCCCCATTTAAAATATAATTCTCCGCCGTCTTCATAATCAATCGCTATCTGCGCCATTACTCCAAGCGCGTCGTCGAGATCGACAAACCGCATCATTACATACAAATTATTATAATCCGCAGTTAAAACAAACGAATCCAAATCAACTCTGCCTTCGTCGTCTAAAGTATATGAACCGCGGACTGATACGTCTCCTTGACTTCCTGAAACATAACCGCCCGCTCCGTCCGGATACGGCGGTATGGAATCTCGCCAGTAAAATTTTCCGCCGTCTGTTTTGTGTTCCTTCTGAACCTCTGATAAAATCGGTTCGCCTGAACTTTTGTCGGTATCTGCGCAGGTTGCGCCAAACCAGTCCGCTATTGAAACATCGCCGATAATTATTCTGTTCACCCAGAAAGTATCCGCTCCGCTTGTCCACGGACTTGTTTCGCCGTAATTATCCCAGGTTCTTACTCTCCAAATATATTTATTCCAGCGGCTAAGAATATTTATGCAAACTGCCGAATTATTAGAACTCGTTACTATACCGGAACTCCATACTGTTCTGCTCCAATCAGATATATGTCCCGAATATGTGTCAACTTCTATTTGATATTTTGTTTGATAGTTTCCCGCGTTATTATCGGAAAAATTCCATTGAAAAGTTGGAGTCGTCGTATTTTGTCCAATACTTGAGCTTGGCGAAATAATTACCGGAGTATTTGGAGCCACATTTGTATCAACATAAAATTTATAATAATTTCCGCTGTTGCTGTCATTCCAAACCGAGATAGTATTCCAGTCGTATCCTACAAAATAAAAAGTAACCGAATCGCCGTTATTTATTACGCTTCCTGTTTTTAAATCTTTTCTCCAGTATCCGTAACCGCCAAAATTATTATCAAAATTTACTTGAGTGTCTTTCCATACCCCGCTGTTTATACGATAATACATTGTGCATCCGAATCCGCCGGTTCCAATCAAATCGCTTGGGGTGATTTTAATCTCAAAACGCGCGTGCGTATCCATAGCTAAAGTGTCGCTTGAACCCGAAACATTCGAATATGTCGCCGAAGTATCCGTTAAAAATTCTACTTTTTGCATTATCGCTCTTGATTGATAAGAATAATTTGACCCTGTGTTGTTGTTCCAGAATAAAGTCATCAATCCTCTTGTTTTGTCGTCGGAATAACCGGTATAGGTAGCGGCTGAAACCGTTGTTGTTATAACATAAAATTGAACCGTAGTTCCGGCATTTTGAGCCGGTATGACAGCGCTGCAGTTTGTTCCGGAAACCGAAGCCTCGATAGCTGTCCTGTTAGTCCAAGCGTCCGTAGTATATACAAATAAAACTTTTTCTTCCGGACATTTGCTTCCGCTCAATACGCAATATACCGTGTTTGCCTGACCGCTGTCAACATTAGACGGAGATGTTACGCTTGATATTGAAATTGGAATTGCCGAAGTTAATAAAATACTTACATCGCAAAGTATATCGCCGGTTCCAGACGGATCTTTTGTAATATAAGTGTAATAACCGACGCTGAAATCCATCCAATAATCTCCATAATCGGAACCTTGCTTATTAAATTGATTAACTGCATTTATAACTCCGTTTGGAGCGCTCGAAGGTCTGCACCACCAGTTTCCGCCGCCGTCGTTCATTTTATAATTTTTCCAACCGGTAGAAGATACATAATTGGAGCGCCCTTTAAACCATTCAGTAGTTCCGTCAAATCCAGTATATTTATTCAAAGTAGCGTCCGCATTGGGGTCGGTAAAATTATCCATATACAAAGTGGACCAAGAAAAGATTTGATTTGATGAAACAAATGTTAAAAATAAACAGATAAGTAATTGATAACTTAATTTTTTCATTATAATTTTGAAACATTCATAATTTTAACATTATATATTGTTTGCAATTATTATTCCCAAAAATCTGTATTTTTTTAGTCAATATTTATTGATAATAAAGAAGTTTAGTTTATTATTAACAAAAATGCAATAGTTTGATGTAAAAAAATCAAAATTAAGTTGTAATTTAGTGCAACTGCAAATACCGCTATATTTCAAAAATAATATTTTGGTTTTCAATATTAAATATATATATGTCAATAGAGTTTAATGAGGCGCGCTTCCAAAAAGTTCCACTTTTTTACTGGCTGTTTAGGCAGGGCGCGGTCAGTAAAAAAACTAATCTTTTTTAGTTTTCTAAATAAAATACGATTTATTTTTAATAATTTTCAACCGCGAAC
>DAINAU010000148.1:0-10615 GCA_036733285.1 bacterium | reverse complement strand
GATTTTTTTTAGAATTATTTTTGAACGGAACGGTATTTTTGTTTTAAAAAAATGACATTAAAATTCCGTTAGCGCGAAAAGTTTTTTTTATCGTTTTTTTAATAAATTTGACTTTCCTTTGTTTTTTCAAGGATTTTTTACTTGATTTAGCGCGAAAAGTTTATAGATTTAATTCTTGCTCTACGAGGTTGTTGATTAACGCATTTTATTAAATTTCTTTATTCGGTCTATTCGTAGTATTCGCGGTGAAATTTTTTTTACCGTGAATTGAACGAATTTTTAAAAAAATAATTTGGTTAAACTTAATGATATTAAGAAATGGTTAGATGTTGAGGATTTTTCTTTTTCAATCAAATTCGAAAATCCGAGACTGAATCCGCTTCTTTTGTTATCCGCGTTCACATTTGTTTTATATATCGAAAAACCATAAGCGTAATTGCGGCTGTTATCGTCGTTGTTTTTATAATATCCTAAATGTAAATCAGCATTAATTTGCCGAAACAGATTAATAACATATGATATTCCAAAATGAGATTCCATATACGCCTGATTCTTTCTGTTATTTATATTTTTGATATCGTATCCAAATAAAAAATTTCCGGGATGATAAGATACTCCGAGATTTATCGACTGATCGATTACCCTGTCAAGAAAAATCCGGCTTTTTTTAATATCCGATGAATAATCGACATAAGTTAAACCCGCTCCTAAACCCGTTGCCGGCATAACAAATAAACCTATTATAGAACCAAATCCGTCGCCGTTGCCGCTATTGTCGCTTACTGTATTGGCGGTTCCGCTTTTTGTATGAATATAATTCAATTCATATCCAACGGTTAAATTTTTTAACGGCATAAACCCTAAAACTAAGGAGTGGTAATGATTTTCCAGTCCAATATAATTTTGATTCTTATCCGTCGAACTCAAATTTTCAAAAAGATTGGTTCCAACATAAAAATTATCCTGAAAAATTTTTCCTTCTTTAACGCTTTTAACGAGGCTTATAAGCGCCGGAACAAAAATTAATTCCAATGTTTCGGAATACGCTCCGTTTTCATTTTCTTTATCTTTTGAATCATTTGATTTTTCAAAATCGTCGTTGAGTTCCGAGTATCTTGCAAGTTCTTTCGGGTATTCTTTTGCCGACCTGAACAAATCAAATGAAATATTAAATCCTTCCCCGTATAATATTTCTTTATTTGAATTGCTGAAAGACGCGGGATTAAAACCGTAAAATGAAATTTTTGAAGGAACTCCTACGCAAACTCCGCCTCTCCCTAAAACTTCAGATTTGGTATAAGCGAATAACTGATAATAATTTTTTGAGTATGATGGAATTTCAGATATTAAAATCAAAAAAAAAATTACAGGGATAATTTTTTTCATCTTAATACTTATAAAAAATTTATTAAATGATATTTTTTGAGTAAATAACCTTATCGTCGCCGGGACCGTAAAAATTTTTCAACGCGGCTTCTTGTATATATCCGCATTTCAAATAAAAATTTCTTGTCGATAGATATTTTTCCGAATTTGAGGTTTCAATATAAATTTGCGTTCCGTTAAGAGATTTTATTAACTCTTCGGTTTTTAATAAAATGATTTTGCCAATCCCGTATCTTTGAAAATTTTTATGAACCGCTATCCAGTATAAATCATAACTTGAAACCGAGCAGGGAATGTGTCCGTAACAAGAATAGCCGAGCATTGTCCCTGATTCGTCTTCCGCAAACGCAAAATAATAACCGCTTTTAACTCCTGATTTCAAACGTTCTTCAACAAGTTCGCCGGCTACTTCAATTTCATAATCGTAAAAATATCCGGTAGATTTCAAAATATCAAGAACGATTTTTATATCCGACTCTTTTGTATCGTATCTGAATTTTATATTTTTAATATCCATCTTCATTTCACCGTTAAAGATTTATTATCATTCGGAAAAAATCGAGCGACTGCGCAAATTAAAAACTGCAAAACAAATTCTTCGGTTTGAAAAACTATCTTAAAGCGTCCGCCACTATTCTTTCAATGCATTCTGTAAATTCTATCCCTGCTTTTTTCAGCGCGGCGACATAACCGCTGTCCGGAGAAATGCAGGGATTCGCGTTAATTTCAAGAACAAACGGTATTTCGCGTTTATCAACTCTAAAATCGATTCTTGCGTATCCGCGCAGTTCAAATTCCTTCCAGCATTTTTTTGAAATTTTTATGAGTTTATCTAATATTTTTTTTTCTTCTTTCTTGAATTCAAAAGTTCTTGAAGTATGTTTATATTCAAAAGAATCTTCTTCCCATTTAGCTTTATAATCTACTATTTTTGCTTTATTTTCAGGGAAATCGGAAAACACTATTTCAGCAGGAGGCAGTATGACAGGTTCTTCTTTGTCGTCCATAGACGCGAGAAGCGCAAGATTGAATTCTCTTCCGTCTATATATTTTTCAGCAAAACATTCGGCTTTTATCTGAGCGCGTTTTTTCTCTATATTATCAAACAATTCGTCTTCGCTTTTTATTGATACTACGGAATTTTCATCTATTCCTATAGAGGCTTCTTCCCATAAAGCTTTGATAATATATTTTCCTTTAATATTTGAAAGTTTATCTTTGTTTTTATGTTTTTCAACCGACCATTCGGAAGTCAAGATTCCATAATTGCACAGCATCTGTTTTGTAAGAATTTTGTTTGAAGTTAAAAAAGTCGAAACTGTTTTTGAACCGGTATAAGGAATCTTCAAATGATCGAGAAGCGCCGGAGCAAGATAAATCAGACGTCCGTCGTGATGAACCGATTCGACAAGATTAAACACAAGGACAGGAGCGGCAGATTTTATTAAACGATATGTTTCTTCAAGGTTTAAAGTAAAACTTAACGCGGAAGGCTCGTAACCGAGTTCAATCAGAGCTTTGGAAACGGAATTAACCTGATCAAGAACGTCGGCTTCGTCTTTTGTAGCTTTATCGCCGATAGCGTTATGAAGGATTATTATTTTTTTATTCATTTTTTTATCCGTTTAATAGTAGATTTTATAATATGTTCGATAAGTTTTTGATATGGAAATTTTACCAAAGAACACAAAATCGGCAGGTCTGAAATATCAGGATTCAGTCCTGCAAGCGGATTTACTTCAATAAAACTTGGAATCCCTTTTTTGTCAAGACGAATATCCACTCTGCCGGCGTCGCGGCAATTTAATCCGCGCCAAACCTGAAGCGCAGTCCTTTCGCATTGTTGAGCTATTTTTCCTTTTGCGGCGGAGTATTCGACAAGCGTTTCAAAATTTTGTTTGTTGGAATACGAGTAAGCCTCCATTTCGGCGTTATCATTTAAAAAAACCTCAAGCGTTCCGATAGCCCTACTATTTTTTCCGGACCCGATTATCCCAACCGTAAATTCCCTTCCCGGCAGATAAGTCTCGACAAGAACCGGCTGCTTGAATTTTTTCAAAAGATTTACGCAGACTTTTTTCAATTCAGCTTTTGTGGTTATTTTCGAATTTGCGTTAATGCCTTTGCTTGTGCCTTCGGCAACCGGTTTTGCAAACAAAGGAAAAGGCAATTTTATTTTTTCAACATCTTCCGGCGATGAAACCTCGGCGAAATCCGGAGTCGGTATTTTTAAATCTCTGACAACTCTTTTTGTCATTCCTTTGTGAAGACACAACGATAAAACGAGCGGATCGGAAAAAGTATACGGGATACCGTAAGCGTCGAGTATGGCTGGAACCTGAGCTTCCCTGCCTATTCCATACATTCCTTCCGTAATGTTAAAAACGAAATCCCATCGTTTTCCCGAAGCGATTTGTTTTATAAGACTTTTAACATTCCCTATCCGTTCGGTTTTTATTCCCGCTTTTTTTATTGCGTTATCAATCGCGTCTATAGTGGAAAGTCTGTCGAATTCAGCGGATTCTTCCTCGCTGAAACCCTCTTTCAAATAATCGTCTTTCAAATCATACGTTATTCCGGCAATCATAGTTTTCTCCATTTATAAAAAAAACAGCCGCGTTTTAATGCGGCTGTTTTTAACATTATACATAATCCGGATACCTGTAAATATTTCCTTCGAAATTTTTTAGTATTACCTGATTGGCCTCGCGTCCCAAGTAATATTCCGGCAGCAAAGGCGTTTTACCGCCGCCGCCGGGAGCGTCTATAACATAATGAGGAACCGCGAATCCCGAAGTGAATCCCCGCAATCCTCTGATTATTTCGAGCCCTTTGGCAATGGAAGTCCGAAAATGACCCGAACCTATAATAGGATCGCATTGATACAAATAATAAGGACGAACCCGAATTTTTAAAAGTTCGTGATATAATTTTTTTATCGTATCTACCGAATCGTTAATATTTTTAAGAAGAACCGTTTGACTTCCAAGCGGAATACCGGCGTCAGATAAACGCGAGCAAGCTTCCGCTACCTCGGGCGTGATTTCATCGGGATGCGTAAAATGAATGTTCATCCATATCGGATGATATTTTTTCAGCATCTTGACAAGTTCTCGAGTGATTCGCTGGGGAAGCACAACCGGAGCTTTAGTTCCAAGTCTGATAATTTCAATATGTTTAATTTTCTTTAATCTTAAAAGCAGATATTCGAGATTTTCATCCGATAAAGTTAAAACTTCTCCGCCGGATAATAATACGTCCCGTATCGATTTTGTTTTTTCTATATAAGACAAAGCCGCTTGCCATTGAGAAGTATCAAAACAATAATTGGCATGACCGCTCACAACTCTTGAACGAGTGCAGTATCTGCAGTTTGTCGAACAGAATCCGGTCGTTAAAAACAACACTCTGTCCGGATATCTATGAACCAATCCCGGAACCGGACTTTGCGCGTCTTCCGATAGAGGGTCTTCGGCTTCGCCAAAACTTTTTACGCTTTCAGCGGACGAAGGAATAACAGTCTTGCGGAGCGCGTGTTCGGAATTAAATCTGTCCAGAAGACTTGCGTAATAAGGAGTGATTCGAAGCGGCAGATAATCTTTATGTTGAGAAATATAATTTAATTCGTCGTCGGTTAATGACACTACGTTTTTTAATAGTTCAAGCGACGTGATGCTGTTTCTAACCTGCCATTCCCAATTATTCCATTCAGAACGCGAAACTCCCTGAAAAAATTTTTCAAGAAAAAACAGAGAATGTCTGCTGATTTTAAAAGAATTAGATAATGTTTTTTTTAAATCATATCTCGTTTTTTTTTCGCAAATCGTTAATTTCCTTGGAAATTGATGAATTTTTTGATTCTTTTTCGGTTCTGACATTTCAAGAATCAGCGGGTGGGGATCGGCGTCGTCGGCGGAAGCTTTTTCACTGTCTTGAGAAGGACAAACAGCTTCAAATGTTTTCATATAATGAAAACCACTCCTTAATTTTTAAATTATTATTTTTATAAACAACGCGTTTAAAAAATGTATTTAATAAACGAATCATAAAAATAATTTAAATTTGAACTCAATATATAATTCATAAAAAAAAAATCAATATAAAAATAAAATAATTTTATCAAAAAAATAATGACGTGATTTTCGGTTAAACTTTAAAATTGAATTTAACCCGGATAGCGCATTAAACGTTAAGCGAAGTTTTTCAAAACATAAATGTATGCTTGTAAAAACTTCTAAAAATCCCAAAACTTTTTTGTATTTTTATGAGATTTTGAAAAATTGCTTATAGCAAGTATTTTATAATATTTTCACAATTTTTCAAAATCATAACGCAGTTTTCGGTTTTAAGAAATAGCAATCGCGCAAAGGCTAAATTTTTTCCGTTTTACCGTGAAATTCGGCTTATGAAATATTGCCGATTTTAACGCCTTTCAAGAAATATTTTTGAAAAATAAAAAATACCGCTATGACAGGAACCGCCGAATAAAACGCGGCCGCCATTAAATACGAATGGTTCATCGGCATTGAAGTTTGAAGATGAACTATGCCCGCCTGAAGCACTTTCATTTTTGTAGATTCGGCGATAATCAGCGGCCATAAAAAACTATTCCATTCGCCGATAAAAGTAAAAGTCGCAAGGGTGGTAATGCCGGGCAATGAAAGAGGAAGAACTATTTTATTAAAGATTCCGAATTCGGAATATCCGTCGAGTTTGGCGGCTTCAACAAGCTCATACTGAAAATTATTCATCATCTGTTTCATAAGAAATACGCCGAACGGAGCGGATACCGCAGGCAGTATCAATCCGTAATACGAATCGTTTAATCCTAATTTTGAACACAATATATATAATGGAACAATTATAACCTGAAACGGTATCATCATAGAAACGACATATCCGCCGAAAATAATTTTTTTGCCTTTAAAATCATACTTGGCGAGAACATATCCCGACATAGCCGACATATATACATAGATAATTGTTACGGCTATTGAAACAAACATCGAATTGAACGTCCATCTGAAAATATCCGGATGCGACAGAATATCTTTGAAATTACCCGCATAAAAAGGGCGCGGATACAAATTTGGAGGCTGATTTAAAGAACTTTCCGGCGAAGAAAACGCAGTAACCGTCATCCAGTATAAGGGAGTCAGATAAATCACGGCAAAAAACAAAAGAATAAACAATGATAAAAGATTATAAAATTTTGAATTTATTTTTCTAATCGCGTCAGTATTCAATATTTTCTCCGAAAAATTTAAACTGAAAAACGCTAATTAAACATATTATTAAGGCAAGTATAACGGACTGCGCAGAAGCCAATCCGAAATTATAGTTTTCAAAAGCCGTTTCATAAATCAGATACAATACGGTCAGCGTTGAAAATTGAGGACCTCCTTTTGTCATAACATAAATATTTGAAAACACCTGAAAACTTCCTATTAAGCCGATTATAATATGATACAATATCACCGGTTTTATCAGGGGCAGAGTAATTTTAAAAAAAATTCTCGTTTTAGAAGCGCCGTCGATTTTGGCCGCGTCGTAAATATGATTCGGAATAGACGATATCGAAGCGGAAATAAGAACTATCGACGCTCCGCCTGATATAAGTATCTGCATTAGTATTATCGAATATATCGCTATATCGGGATTGCCAAGCCACATTATTTTTTCAATGCCGGCTAATGAAAGAAAATAATTCAGAACGCCGAATTCAGGATTATAAATCCAAAGCCAGACCATTGACAATACAACCGCCGAAGTTACATGCGGCAGATAAAAAACAGCTTTAAATAATGTCTGAATTTTCAAACGGTATTGCTGTATCAAAGCCGATATTATTAAAGCTTTTGCCAACCATAACGGCGTAAATATCAAAGCGAATAGAGCCGTGTTTTTCAGAGCTTTATAAAAAAGCGGACTCCTGAATATAAGTTGGGCATAATTCTGAAACAAAATAAATCTATTTTCAAACAAATCGTATTCAAAAAAACTCAAATAAACGCACCAGCATACAGGAGCCAAAAAAAATACCGAAAAAAAAACGAGATGAGGAATCAGCATAAAATATGCCGACGGATTTTTTTTGAATGAAATCAATTTCATAATCTTTCCGTAATTCGAAATTTATGACGCAATAATCCTGCGGCGTCAAACCTGCATTTATTTGTAGATATAAAAACAAGGTTTTTGTCTTTGATAAAAAAATCCAATGGAAAACCGCGTTCAAAAATAATTTCAAAAAATTTTTTCCCGTCAACGCAGAGCGTTAATTGTTTAATCAGATTCCCTATTAAACTTTTTTTTTCGACGTAAATATTTTCGCAATCCTTCCACCGGATTACAGGACAAAATAATTCGGAAATCTTATAATATTCGGATTTTATCTTTATATTAATTTCAAACGATTGTCTATCTATTTTCAATTCGGAATGAGTAAAATTTGAAAACTTTAAATCGCCGTATTCTTTTTGAAGATTGCTATAATTTTTTTTTTCGGCGGTTACCGAACCATTGCCGGATTTTTTAACGGGTCTTAAACTTTCGTAATTAACAAAACCTCTTAAAACTTTTTTAATAAACCGTTTAGGTTTTAATGGAAAATTTCTCATAATTATTTTTAACAAAAATTTTCGATCGAATTTTTCTTTCAGCAAACCATACTTGATTTCAACAATATTATTATCAATATTCGCGCAAGACGGGTCTATGCTTAAATATGTAATTTTTTTTTTATAAAGAGTATTCAGCAATTCAATCCCTGTCCCGATTATCCATAGAGATACTCCGTTATTCAGATTTACAGGTATCAGAGAACCGTTAAAATTAATTCCGACGCTTTCAGGAATGCCGCCCGTTCTTTTATTTTGAAAACCGATAGCTTTTTTAAAACACAATTTCGATAGAATCAAATAATTTTCGCAACCTGAATTTTTATATAAATCAAGATACATTTCCGACCATAACACTGTATCCCATACGGCAAGTCTCGGCGAAAACGAATCTGTCATAGGATCGGCAAATCCCGATATTTCTTCAGAATAATCTTTTCTGTTATAAACCCATTGAAAAATATAACCCCCGATTTTTGAAAGTTCGGAAGAGTAATCATATCCGCGCGCATTTAATTCAACAAGAGTTTTTATCGTATAATACGCGGACACTCCGTCGTTTTCAAACGCGCCTCCGTCTCTTAAAAATCCGTAAAAATTAAAATTGAAAAATTTTTTTGAAGGCAAAACGGATTCAATACTTTCTTTAGCTGCGGCAAAATATTTTTTTTCTCCTGTTATTTCAGCCCACAGACAAAAAGCGTAAGCCGCTGCCGACGTTCCGCCGGTTGTAATATTTTTTTCTCCGGTTTCGCATTTATAAAATAATTCTTCTTTAGCCGGAACTGAAGGAATGGTATAAGAAAATGTTTTATCGCTGTTTCTCGCATATTCAAGCCAGCGAATTAATTTAGCGCACTGATTAATGATTTCATTGTCGTTGGAAAAATTATTTTTCCTGCAGAATAAAAGTATATAAATCAGGTCGGACGCTATTCCGCCCGGGTATCCGGCCAAACCGGTATTAAATTGAGTATGCGCGTATATTCCGTTATAATCGTCTATGCCTATAGTATTATGCGTTACGGAACAATCGAGTTCAGGCAAATCCACAATAATTTTTTTTAAAATATTTTTAATCGTTAAAAAATATTCGGGAATTTTTTCAGGATATATCAGCGATAAATAATACAACCTCCCGAATTCGTATGTCGGCAGACAATATAATTCTCTGTTTAATTCAAACGAAGGATTATCCGGCTCGATAAATTCGCAATGTATTTCGTTTTTAGAGTCATATATTTTGCCGGAGAATTCCGCCGATAATTTTATTGAATCTATAATTTCAGTTTCTTCTAAAATAATATGTCCGCTAACTTCGCCGCAAGTCTTTATAAGTTTATTTGTATAATCATACCATTTTTCATACTTCAAAATTTTAAAATCTTCTGATTTGAGGTTTTTTTTGGCATCAATCTTTTCTGAAATTTCCGGCATGATTGAAGCGTTGTGAGAATCAAGCGTTTTATTAGGGTCTAATTCAATATTGCGCTCCCATTCGCCAAGATGAAGTTTGGATTTGCATTTAATTTCGAATTTATAATATCCTATTTTTATCGAGATTCCCGGATTGTCATATCTAAAGCCGGCGCTCAATAAATTCAGATTAGCGTTATCCGGAAATTCAATTATTTCGCAGTAATCGAAGAACTGGATTATTGCGCAGGGCAGTTTTGAATATGCGAGAGGTCTAAAAAAATAACCGTTTTCAAAATTATTTCCGATTCTGAAAACAGCGTAGTTTTCGCCTAAATATCTGCGAGTCTTATTAAGATTTTTCCAGTTTGGTTCAGTAATCAGATTGAAATCGTTTAGATATAACGAACCGGGTAAAATCAGAAATTTGGGGGTTTGACGGTATTGTTTAAAAAAACTCATATTATTTAGAATGAATTTATTTTTATAATCCGGCGAGCTTTTCCGAATTTTTTAAAACCGCGGCAATCTGTTCGTTATCAAGACCCGAACCCAACAACGTCTTAACCGCAAATTCAAGATTTATCAAATCTTCCGGTTCGTGAGCGTCCGTATTTAAAACAAGTTTCGCCCCGTATTTCAAAGCGTTTTTCGCCACGTAACCATTGGTCAATGAATGACCCGCTCTTGAAGTGATTTCCAGATAAATATTATTTTTAACAGCGAGTTTTATTTCTTCTTCATTTATAATTCCGGGATGAGCGAGAATATCTACGTCCGGACATTTGACTGCGCAATGATTTGTTTCAGTCGGAACTGTTTCGGCTATTGTTTCGCCGTGAACCACTATAATTTCAGCTCCGAGTTTGCGGCATTCTTTAGCCACTTTTGAAATATTGTCCGGAATCAGATACGTTAATTCTATTCCAGTCAAAACTTTTATCAATTTTTTTTTGTTGAATTCATCTACGGTTTTTTTTATGTTTTTCAAAAGAAACTCAAAATTGCTCTCGTCAGAATGATCCGTTATGGCTACGGCTCTGTATTTCAGATTAATGCATCTGTAAAGCAGTTCTGAAGGACTTAGAGAACCGTCGCTGAAAAACGTGTGACAATGCAAATTTATCATTATATGAAGTCTCCTATGATAAATATCAATATTTTTTATAAATAATCTACTCTTCGTATTTTTG
>DAINAU010000147.1:0-10633 GCA_036733285.1 bacterium | reverse complement strand
TTCTTATTTATTTTTAATGACTTAGCTGATTTGACTTCTGGTTATGTGAAATTTTTCGCGGCGGCTTTTTTTGAATTATTTGAATATTATTTCTTATTCGCTTTGGCTCGCTCTTCTATAATTTTCAGCATTTGATTATTGAAATCAACATATTTTCCGCGAATTATATCAAAATTCTCTTTAGTTAATATATATACGTCGCAATAGTTTAACGCTCTTATGGAAGCGTTCCTCTTTTCGCCTTGAAGCAAAGCTGTTTCTCCAAAAGGAGAACCTTCTTGCAAAACAGCCACTTTATTATCATTAACAAGAACCTCGACCTGCCCGGAACTCAAAAAATACATACAGTCCCCATACTCCCCCTGTCTTATTATATAATCGCCCGGTATAAAAGTGGACTGTTTAAGCATCTGAACAATTTCTCGTATGAATATATCGTCGGCATTTTTAAAAAATGAAACTTTTTGAAGAATCCCTCTGTTTAGAAAAAGCGAAATATCAAGCGCGAGAAGTCTGGGTAATTCGGACATAACCGAAGTTTCTGAAATATTTTTATTTGTTTCCCAAGAATATTCGTAATAATTCTTAACCTTTTCTTGTATGTCTATCGGGATATTCTTTCCCCGCATAAAAACGCTGATTTCCTCGATTTTTTTCATATAATTGGCTTTGGCGATATCAAGATTGGCAATTAGCCCCGCGACATTAGCAATGATATAAGAATATATTCCCACGCCGATTATCTGAACAAAAACGGTATAAATTATCTGAATATTATTTGATTTATCCGGAGAATAATCGCCGTATCCTATCGTGGTTATAGTAGTCATACACCAATATAGACCGCGCAAATACTTTTCAAGACTAGTAAATTCCAATTCGTTTATATTTGGAACGCCGCCGACTAACACCCAACCCAAAGACATCAAATTAACAACTTGCATATAAGTCAGAAAAATAAACTTAGTCAGGCGCATTATGCTGGGAATTATGTTTAATGAATTCTGAATATCCGTAAAAAGAGAAAACGCTTTAAAAAATTTTAAAAGACGGAGAAGCTGGTAAAAAATTATTAAATATTGATATTTGCTATTATCGCAATATTTTTGAAGGAAATAAGCTATCGGCAACGCGGCAAACAAATCCAATATAAACCATTTTTTTAAATAATACTCTATTATTTCTTTTCTGGTTTTAAGATATTTAATTCCGATTTTTTTTTCCGAATCTAAGCTAATAAATATATCAATAATAAATATTCCCGTAATTGTCCAGAATAAAGAATCGTATTTAAATATGTTAAAACATATTTGATATGGTATCGTCAGCGAAATAATGAGTATGCATAAAACAATAAGCAAATTCCATATTGTGCTGAATTTGCCGCCATACTTTATTATAGGTATGCTTTTCATTTTATTTAAACTATCCTATTTTTCCTAAATTAACAACCGGTCAAAAATATATTTATAATATAGAAAAATTCAATAAAAAAATCCGCCAACCTCCGTAAAAACATTAGGCGTCCATATTTTCCAATAATCAAAGAGGTTGTTCAAAATCCAATCGCAATTTTTGAATTCCAAAAACGCCGGTTAAAAATACAAATCCCTTTTTCCGTTTTTAATCTGCTCGATTTTATTCAATACTTCCGTTTTTATTTTGTCGTCCAGATTTCCCGTTAATTTATTAATTAAAGTCTCGCCTTTTTTAATAGTTTCTTTCGATGCGTAATCAGTGAGATACTCAAAAAAAGTAAGCAAAGCGTTCGGCTGGCAAAACCGTTTGATAAATCCCGGTTTTGCATGGGACATAAAATGTTCTCCGGTTCTGCCCAGCCTGTAACAGGCTGTGCAAAAAGAAGGAATGAATTCGTCTTTCAACAATTCATTTATCACTTCTTCAAGCGTTCTGACGTCGGCAAGCGTGAACTGTTCTTTGTTCTCTATTTTATTTCTTTTCGCGGCTTCCGAATATCCTCCAATCCCAATCTTTGAACCGGCGTCAATCTGCGAAACGCCGAGTTTTATAACCTCGTTTCTGAATTCAGCCGATTCTCTGCACGTCAAAATCAATCCGGTATACGGAACCGCAAGGCGTAAAATCGCAATCGCTTTCTTAAAATCAAAATCTGAAACTTTGTATTCAAAACCGGTTGTGAACGGAGTGTTGAACGCCGGTTCTATTCTTGGAAAAGAAATTGTATGAGGTCCAACGCCAAAATATTTATCCAAAGAAATCGAATGATATATCAAAGATATAACTTCAAATCTCCAATCATACAAACCGAATAATGCTCCAAGCCCGACGTCGTCTATGCCGGCTTCCTGAGCTCTATGCAGAGAAGTCAATCTCCGCATATAATCGCTCTTCATGGTTTTCGGCGGATGCATTTTTGCGTATGTTTGTTTATGGTAAGTTTCTTGAAAAATCTGATATGTTCCTATTCCGGCTTGCTTTACTGTTTTATACCCTTCGATATCCATAGGCGCCGCGTTTATGTTTACCCGTCTGATACTTCCTATTTCTACTTTATTTTCATTATACGTTTTTATACTGTATACTTTTTTAACAACCTCGGCAATATGTTCGGGCGCTGATTTGCCCGGAGCTTCGCCAAACACAAGTATCAGCCGTTTATGCCCTTGTTTTTGCAATAGTTTTATTTCTTCAGTTAATTCTTCGGAACTTAAAGAATGACGGACAGCGTCTTTGTTCGACGCTCTGAAAGCGCAATACAAACAATCGTTCATACAATAATTTGAAACGTATAAAGGCGCGAAAAAAACAATCCGTTTTCCATAAATCTCATTTTTTATTTTTTTTGCGGTTTCAAATAAAACTTCAATTAGTTCGGGGTCTTTAATGTTGCAAAGCGCAGCGGCTTCTTCCGGCGTCAATCCTTTTTTTTCCGCGGCTTTTGATAAAATATCCGAAATTTTTTTCTTATCGCAATCCTTCTCTTTTATTATATCTTCAATATAATCGTCATTGATAAAATCCTCATAATTCATTTGTTATCGCCTCTAAACAATAAAAATTTATAATTCCGCAGTCTCGTATTTTTCGAGATAAATCGAATACCCGCGGTTGCCTATATTCCATTTAACTTCCGCTTTTCTAACTCTTATTTCAACGTTATCAGAAATCATCTTCAAATAATCGTCGGAAAAATCAAGCAGTTCTTTCGGTTTTTTTTTTGTTTCGGTCAATTTTATTTCAAAATCTACGTTATCGTATTTTACGTTGAACTCCGAAGCCGATTCTTTATTCTTCAACGAATTATCCGCTATTAAATACGCTGAATTTTTCGCCGCTAATATGCTGTTTTGGGTTAAAGTAAAATTTATCGCGGATATTATTCCGAATGTAAGAGTTGAAATAATAAATACGCACAACAACAATTCTATAATCGTGAATCCTTTATTTTTCATTTCATTAATAATTTAAAACTATTTTTTCTTTGCCGATTTTTTCAATAAAACTATCTATCGAATTTTTTAATCCCGGAACTCTGTGCATTTTTGACAATTGAATTACTCCGTCAGAATCGGTTAAATCCGGCAATAATATAACTTTGCCGCTTGATTCTTTAACTTTTTTTTCAATCGAATTAAACGTTTTTTCGATTGAACCTGAATTCAAATCCAACTCGATTGCCATTGTTGAATAATTAATTTTCGTGAAATATTTTAAATATACGTTTAGATTTCCCAAATATCCTTCGCCAAGTCCAATTACAAAATCGCCGTCCGCATAAATATTGTTTATCCGGCTGATAATTTTGAAAGAAGGATTTTTTTCTTTATCGTGATATTTTATTATATATCCGTTTAAGACGGCGTTAAAACTATATATCGCCCATATAATTAAGAATAGTTTTAAAATCCTGCTTGCTAAAAGTTTAAAACCAAAAATAATTAATGTAAAGCAAATTCCTATTAAAATCCATAAAACCGATTTAGCGTTTTTAGAGCCTAAATTAATTCCGGTAGCGATTTTTGAATTGTATTTCACCGCTTCCGCCATTTTATAAAATAAAATATTAAACGAAACTATAGCCCACCAGTTTTCAGGATTCGACGGATGCCAGTAAATAACTATTCCGGCATAAAAAATAAAAACGCTGAAAATATATAATTCTATTCTGTCGATTTTTCTTATTAGCATTTTATTTATATAATATAATATCATACTGATAACCATAGCGGAATTAATTATTAGTTTGAATTTGCCGCCGCCCGTTAGCGCAAACGAAAATCCTTTAAGCGAATCTAAAAAGTAATTGTCCGTTATATTCGACCAGTATCCCTTTGACTGATACCGCGTGAGCCATTCGAGTAATCCGTTAAAATCCGTTATTCCAAAAATATATTTGGGAATTAAAACATACGGGCAAACGGTTATAACCGCAAAACTAACCGCCCAGATGAAAAAAGCTTTTCGCTTTTCCGAATAATAATCGTAACAAAATAAAAATGAAAGACCGAAAATCAGAAGATTCATCTGATGAAATATTACTAAAAAACTGTTTATCGCCGCGCAAAATATCAATTTTTTTGCCGTAGGATTTTTATAATAATCAATAAAAAATTTTATTGCAAGCAGAGTAAAAAACATATTCGGGATATGCAGTTCCGCGTCCATACTGTAATACCAGAACCAATAGCTGAACGTAAAAGTAAATACTGATAAAACCGATAAAAATTCATCCTTTATAAGAGATTTTACTATTGTCCCGAATAAATAAATCGAATATGCCGCGAATACCATAGATAAAATCTGACCTGTCAAAATAGCTGGAAAGATTGAAAATACGTTTAAAATTTTATAAAATAAAAATAATAAAAACGTATATGTCAAATGATAAGGATGAAAAATTTCTTTATAATTCGAGGATTCAACCGAAATTGAATGACCCACCGCGTCAAAACTATAATTATATGAAATGTAAAAAAACGATAAGGAGCAAAATATGAGTATAATAAAAAAATTAAATTTGGAAATTGAATTTGAATTTGAATTTGAACCGTTCATATTGATTTTTATTGTTTCAAAAAAGAGACGAGTTTATTCCAGCTTTTATTGTCCGGACCGTCGGCAAACGCGTGACCGTATTCGTCATAGACAATCATCTCGACTTTTTTACCCGAGCGTTTCATAAGCTCCACAAGTTTTTCCGGCTGTTCGAGTTTCACGGTAACGTCTTTTTTTCCGTGAAAAATCAAGACGGGAATATTTATAAGAGAACAGTTATACAAAGGAGATTTGCCCTTAAAAAAATCAAGTATTTCTCGTCCGGTCAATTTTACCTGATTATTGTTTTTTAGCGCTGAAAACTCGCGCTGATTGATTTCAACGCCTCCAAGCTGAGGATAATATAAAACAAGTTTATTGAACATATCTGAAATCTCCGCCGCCGTAGCCGCTATTCCGCCGCCCCAGCTATAACCTATCAAATATATTTTGTTCAAATCGTATTTTATTTTCAAAGTTTTCGCGGCGGATATTACGTCTATGCTTTCGCCGGGATACGGATATGAAGCTCCTCCCTGCGATTTATAATATCCTCTATAATCTGGAACAATCGTTATAAAACCGGATTCGGCGAGTTTTATTCCTGTCGACAGCGTTCCCTGTCCTTGATAATACGACTCCGGCGGATAATATCCGTGAGCTATCACGATTCCGGCGATAATTTTTTTCTTAACCGGCCTGTATAACAAACCGTAAATTTTCAGGTTATCCGCATAATAATAAACGCTGTCTATCTGAACGTCGTTATTATACTTGCTCGAATATTCTACTATAAAATTTGAAACCGGTATATTTTTATTCTTGAGATTTGCAGGAAAAACATTCTGCAAATCCGCGAACTTTAATTCTGCGAATAAAACGCCCGACTGTAATAAAAGCGCCAAAATAATAATTACAATTTTTTTCATAATTTCAAAAATACTAACTATTGTATCGTTCTAAAAATAACATTAAAAACGATTATTTGTCAATATTGTAAATTTCGCCTTTATAAGCAAAATTTAATTCAAGTTATTTTTAGAACGCTATACTATTCGGTCTTATTTTTAAAAGCGCCTGAATAGTAACTATTTTTCCTCGAATAATAATAAAATATCTTTATAAAATTTTTAAATTCGCGAATTCCGCGGCAAGTAATTTTACGCCCGATTTCGGAAACGAAACCTTGATTTTATCTCCGGCTTCGCTAATCCACAGCACCTTGCCCGGACCGAATTTCGGATGAATCACTTTAACGTTTTCTCTCAGTTGTTTTGAAGTTATATTAGACTGCGGGCTTTGACGTTCTTCCCGTTCAGTTCTTCTTCCTGCCGCCCGGTTTTCAGTTCTATAACTTCCAGAACCGCGGTTTTCAAAACCGCTCCGTTCATAACTGCCGCCGTTGCCCCTATTAAATCCGCGCGTTCTATTTACATTCCGCTCCTCGCTGAAATAACTCGAAACGCCAGATTTTCTATAATCGGGAACATATTGCGGATACGCTTCAAGAATAAATCTCGAAACCTTCGGATAAATAGTGTCTCCGAATTTGAACCGCTGTAAAGTATGCGTTAAATAGATTATATCTTTCGCTCTTGTAATCCCAACATAACATAATCTGCGCTCTTCTTCAATTCTCGAAGCGTCGTCTGAAGCCAGCGCATTATAATGCGGAAGTATTTCTTCTTCTATGCCGACCATAAATACAACCGGAAACTCGAGCCCTTTGGCGCAGTGATATGTCATAATACTCACATAATTTTTCGATTCGTCTATTTTATCTGTTTCGCTGAATAACGTTATTTTTTCCAGAAAATCAGAGGTTTTTACGCCTCCAAAACTTTCGCCTCCTAATTCCGCCTCGGTTTTTTCTTCCTCTTCGTTTTCAGAATTAGTGCCGTTTTTCCTGACAAACTCGCAAGCCGAATTTACAAATTCGTCTATATTATCTACTCGAGCGTTATCTCTTACGTCTTCGGATTCTTCCATTAATTCTCTGTATCTTATTTCTTCAACTAAATCAGTAATCAGAGTATCGACGCTTTCAGCCGACGCCCGCTCAATAAACGGATTCATCTGAGCGGCAAAATTTTTTAACTTCAATTTTGTTCCCGAATTCAACGATTCGACGTTGTCAATATCTAAAATAATTTTGTATGCGCTTGTCGATTTAGCCGCCGCAGCCGCGCTTATTTTTTCCATTGTCGCGTCGCCGATATTACGTTTAGGCGTATTGATAATTCTTAACAAACTTATATTATCGTCAGGATTAACAAAAAATTTAAGATATGCGGTTAAATCCTTAATCTCTTTTCTGTTATAAAAACTTACCGCTCCTATAACAAGATGGGGAATACGGTATTCTCTCAACTTTTCTTCAAAAATTCTCGATTGGTTGTTTGTCCTGAAAAAAATCGCAAAATCTTTATAATCGTATTTGCCGGTTTTTTTTAGTTCATTTATCTTATCGACCGCGTATTGGGCTTCTTCATAATCGTTATATAAAGATTTTATTATAGGCGGCGACCCGAATTGTCTTGTCGAAAACAATGTTTTGGCGGCTCTGACTTTATTGTTTTTTACGATTGAATTCGATATCTCGAGTATTTTCTGCGTGGACCTGTAGTTCTGTTCTAGTTTGATTATTTTGGTTCCCTTAAAATCTTTTTCAAAATTCAATATATTCATCATCATAGCTCCGCGCCAGGAATATATGCTCTGGTCGTCGTCGCCTACCACGCAGATATTATTTCGCGTTGAACATAAAGATTTCAATAATTCATACTGAGAAATATTAGTGTCTTGAAATTCGTCCACAAGAATATATTCATATTTGGATTTTAAATATTTCACGGACGGCGAATCCGATTTCAACAACTCGACAGTCTTAAAAATCAAATCCGCAAAGTCAAGCGCGTTCGCGCTTTTTTTCTCGCGTTCGTATTCCTCGTAAATTTCAAGTTCCGAAGGAAGCGTTATCATATCCGCGTTATTCTTTAAAAGCTCTATCGTATAAAGATTATCTTTAAATCTATTGAATTTATTCTGATACGCCGAAGGTTTGAATTCTTTTATGTCGATATTCGAACGCTTTAGGATTTTTTTTATCAATTGCTCCTGATCGTCGTCGTCGTAAATTATAAATCCTGATTTTAATCCTATATCTTTTCCGTAATATTTTAATATCTTTAATCCGAGCGAATGAAATGTGCTTACCGTTGCGAATGATTTGTATCCTAACAAATATTCGACTCTTCCGCGCATTTCTTCCGCGGCTTTGTTCGTGAACGTAACCGCGAGTATGGCGCCGGGATTCACTCCCTCGTTCTGAATTAAATTGTATATGCGGTATGTTATAACTCTCGTTTTTCCGCTGCCGGCTCCGGCAAATATTAATACCGGCCCGTCTTTATGGGTAACCGCTTTATATTGCTCGTTGTTTAATACTTCCTTAAAATTAATCATTTATCTGTAATTCCTTTATAAATCCGTTAGTCTTAAAAAAACCGCTGTCTTTTATCACGTTAATTATTTTTTCATCTTCCGATATAAACGTCAATTTATTAAAAAATTCCCGATTATCCATCGAGTATCTGTATAATGCTTTCAATTGTTGAAGCCTAAGTTCGTCGGTTTCCGTAAAATCAAAATAAAAATCCTTTTCTTTGTTTTTTGAAAATAAAACCTCTATCGTTTTAATCAGTCTGTCTATATGCTCGTCTGTTATCCTGCCAAGTAAAATAAAAACTATTCTCGTTTTATATTCAATATATGGAATTAAATTTTCTACTTCTACTATCGCGTTTTCATCTTTTATTTTTGCGTTTTTTTTCTTGCGCTTATACTTATTCTTCAGCATATTTAATACCGGCTCGACTTCTTTCTTATATCCCATGTTATATAATGCGAGCGCCGTGGCTATCCTTAAATCCGCCGTCGCTTCTTTATCAAGCAATATGTTTTTTAATTCGTTATATGCTTGCGGATTATTGATTTCGCCTATCGCCCAAACCGCCTGTTCTTTTAAGGTTTCTTTTTCTTCCTTTAACTGATTAAGTAAAAACCTTAAACTGATTTGCGATTTCAAATTGCCGAGTTCTATTATGCACTGAGTTCTTATATTATCGTTATAATGAGGGTTTTTTATTATTTTCTGAAGTTTGTCAATTTTATCGGGAGCCGAACTCCCCGCTATCTGTTTTATCGCTAATATAACTTTTGATTGTTCGATTTTCAAAAAACTAATTATTCTCCTTTTATTTTATTGAGTTCCATTAAAGTCAATTCGAGTTCTCGTTTCAAATTCTTGTTCAATTTTTCAAGCGCTTTAAGCGTGTTTTCTTTTTCATCAAGCGTTTTTTTTGAGATGTTATATTCCGCTTCTATTTTCTTTAATTTATCTTTCAATGCGGTATTCTCATTTGAAAATTGTTTCAAATCTTCGCCGTATTTCTTAAGCTGTTTTTCAAAATCAATTACTATCTTTGATTTCTCCGGCGATTTTTCAAGCAAATCGGATTTCAATTCCAGTTCTTTTTTTAAATTGTCCGTTTGCGTTTTCAAGACTTCAATTTGTTCGGTATGCTTAGCAATATTTTCTTCTTTCTCCAATAATTTTGATTTCATCAGCTTTATGTTTTCTTCGTTAGATGAAACAGTTTGTTTTAATTCCGAATTTTCAGCCGTTAATTTTGATAATTCTGAAGATAAAGAAACTATTGATGAACTCAACTTTGATGAATTGCTTTTTTGGTTTTCAGTCTCTTCAATCGCCGATTTAAGTTTGGATTCCATCTCCTTGTAATTTTGAGTTTTATCGCCGATTTCATTCGTTAACGCTATATTATCCTGTTTTTTTTGCTCGTATAAAACCTGTAGTTTATTTAATTCGTTTTTAGTTTCTATCAAAGATTTATTCAAATCCGACACAACGGTATGAGTGTTATGAACAATTTTTAATTGAGATTCAAGTTCTTGAGTCATTCTCGTTATTTCGTTTTCTTTTGAAGCTATCCTTGATTCCAAATCTTTTATTCTTTCCTCGTTTAAATAATTCTGATTTTTGTATTTTTGTTCAATATTCTCATATTGTTTTTTCAACAGGGAATTTTCTTCTTTAAACTGATCCGCGACTATGGAAATTTTTTCAATTTTAATTTTCATTTCGTCAAGCAGAGCCGTATAATCGGTCTTAAGTTTTGTTAATTCGTCAAATTGCTGTTTTAATTTGTTTTCTAAAACAGATTTTTCGTTTAATATTGACTTTTTTTCTTGAATTACAGCATTTTTTTCTTGAATCGCCGCGCTCTTTTCTTGCGCTAATGTATTGCGTTCCGCTATCAATTGACCCGCGCTTTTTTCATAGTTTTTAAGGCTTTCTTCCAACTGCTGTTTTTGAGATTTAACTGAATTTATTTCTGTAGACGAAGCTGATAATGATTTAGTCAATTCATCAATCTTTAGAGTATTATTTTTTAGCTGGGATTCTAATTCTGCGATTCTCGATAACGAATTCCGGTTTTCTTCGATTAATCTCTGATTAGAATTTTTTTCTTCGGATAATTTCTGCGACGCCGTTTTATTCAATGTTTCAAGCTCCGCGATTTTCTTTTCCATT
>DAINAU010000146.1:0-10789 GCA_036733285.1 bacterium | reverse complement strand
CGTATCTCCGGCTGAAACTACCGACATTGCTTTTGTGATTGTCTGATATGGATTGCCTATTGTTCCATCGCCTGTCGCGTCATTGCCGCTCGTCGATACATACCAGTTTCTTATCGGACTAACTACGAGTCTGGAATTAGGACTGTTGATTTCTACATCGGGCTCTAATCCCAAAGCTTCGTTATCATACGGCAACATTCCGCCAACATAATTAAAAGTCAATCCGTATGCAGGGCAGGATACATCTGCCGTATCGCCAATATTCGCGTTTTTCAAATGATAAACAACATACAAATAAAAATCCGTTGCTGAACCGCCGCAACTTAGATTTAAATTAATTGTCATTGTATTTTGCGCCGAAAAATCGGAACCGGGTCGAGTTGCGATAAGTGTTTCATTTCCATTATAATCAGCATTTCCAGTTCCTTCTATTCGCTCATATCTGACTGTTACAGTATCAATATTATTTTTACCAACCGAACCTTTATTTTCTATTATTACCGATGTAATAGTAGCGGAACCGTTAGCGCCGAACGATCTAATTTCAACACGAAAAACGCCTACCAAACCAGAATCATTAGATGAAATAGATGAGCCGCATTCAGCCGTATTTTCCGCGACAAAATCATAAATCTCATAATTTGTCGCAAACATATTTTGCGGTATTATTATAAATATCGCTAAAAATAAAAATGATAATAAAATCTGAACTTTACGCATTTTTAATTGCCTCCTAAATATTTAATAATCTGAAAATTCGACCCTTTCAGGGTCGCTATTCGTTTATGCGCTTTTCTTTCCGTAGGTTTTCCTGCGCTTTGTGCAGTCCATCTACGGCTATGTGAAATTCGACGCTTTCAGCGTCGAGAATAACCCGTTTTATAGTCGAAAATCTCCTCTACGATTATATGAAATTCAAACCTTTCATGTTTGTTTCACGAATCATCGTCATTTGACTTTTTATTCTTTACAAGCCCGAAAGGACTTGAATTTTATAAACAATTCAACAACCGCGAATGCGGTTGAATTTTACATAACCACAGGTATAACCTGTGGAAAATTAAAATTTATACAACACGCTGAATATATGCGAATTCTTCAAATCGCCAAAATCAGAATACGAATAATCAAGCGTTAATTTTGAGAATGTCGCTCCAAAACCTAATGTTATCCCTGATGATAATTCATTGAAATCATTATAACCCGCGCGTAACGAATAATTTTTGTAGAACTCGAAATCCACGCCCGCATTTAATCTGTATTTATCATTTGTCATTAACGCATTATCTATTGTTGGAATTATGCAAAGATATTCTGTCGCGTCAAAACGCGAACTAATTCCGAATCTTCCGGTCAGCGGTAATTCTTCTCTGTCTCTATCAAATTTCATTTTTGAACCGATATTGGAAACCACTAATCCAAATAATACCGGCGTTTCTTTTATTTCTTGTTTCAACTGCCAGCCAATATCAAACGCAAACGCAGTTGCTTTTGAATCCTTGATTTTGGAATTAATATATTTTACGCTGCCGCCAAAACTGCCAAGATTTTTCCAGTCAACCGCATAACTAAAACTTACAGCGTAATCTTTTGCTGTAAATTTACCGGTATTTAGATGGCTTGTCGGGTCAGTGATTAATGTCCCTTCAAAATCACCGTTGTCAAGTATATTAAGCGCAAGCCCGATATTGTGTTTATTTTTTAATTTATGTGTTATACCGAGATATTGCTGATTCACATCCTGAAAATAATTATTATGAGCAAACAGTATTTCGGTTTTCTCGGTTTTAGCGATACCAGCCGGATTCCAGTATAATCCGTAAACGCCTTCGGCTAAAGCCGTATATGCTCCGCCAAGCGCACTAGGTTTAGCGCCAATCGGCACGCTTAAAAATAATCCTGTAACCGTCGTTTTGTCTGCAAATATCATACCGCAAAAAATTAATTGTAAAACCGTAATCATTAAAATAATCTTTTTCATCGCTTACCTCTCTTTTTTAATTTATTAAAAAAATTAAAAATTTAAATATCAACATTTTTAATCTTTTCATCTTCTACACAAATAAAATAGGGACGGTTCCATAAAATAGGGACGGTTCCCATAAAATAGGGACGGTTCCTAAAATAGGGACGGTTCCTATTTTTCAGTTTTAGGACGTCCTTTATGAGACCACCTACCAATTATTCCGATTTCTTTCATTTTTTTTCTAAATTCCAAACTGCCATAAATTGCATCTCGAAAAATTCTTTCTTCGCTTCTTTTTTCGTTGGCAGAATTAAGAACAAATTTTGTATACTCCGATACATTACAAAATGTCTTCGAAAAAAGCGGATGTTTATCTATAATATCTGAATAAAAATTTTCCGTATAATATTTGAAACTACTCCATTTATAATTCGCAGGATTAGAAACCATACCTGCTTTAACTGGATTATATTCAATATATCGAGCGCATTCCCATAAATACTGACCATTTTCAATTATTATACTTTTATATCTGTCCTGCATAAAATGTCCGATTCCTGAATATTTTTTTCTATAATAATTAACATAATTAACATTCAATGCCTTTACAAAAACATTAAGTTTATTTGCAACAGGACAATACAATAATAAATGAAAATGATTGGTCATTAAAACAAAATTATGAATATTTATTTGATATTTTATTTTGCATTTAACCATTAATTCCAAAAAAAACAAATAATCTTCGTCTTCATGAAAAATATTCGTTTTATTGTTCCCCCGACACATTATATGATAATATGAATTGTCAATTACTTTTCTTGCAGTTCGCGGCATATCATTATCCCTTTTATTGGATTTTAAATTTCATTTTGATAAAAAATAGGAACCGTCCCCATTTTATTGGAACCGTCCCCATTTTATTTTTTTTCTTTTGAACCGCCCCTATTTTCTTTTTTCTTTTGACTTTTTTACTCATCAATAATATTAGTATTGCCTTTTGGGACTGTATTTTTCCGACCGATTTTAAGTTTTGAATCTTTCGGGTCAATATATAAAAAACAATTTACTTGAAATGGATTTTTTTTTGTATCGAAACTCCAGATTATTTCGCCGGCTTTATTATATAGAAGTAATCTACCGTCGGCAGAAAAAGTTAATTTATGACCTTTCATCTTTTCCTCTGGAAGCGTAACCTCTCTTATGGAGATATATTTAGGGCATTTTTTTAGTAAGTTTAATTTACTGTTCGGGTCGTCTTGACTTTGCATATCGCGCTTCCATGTTTCAGTTGTTAATACAAGTTGAACTGACGCTAAAAAATCGCCTTGTATAACATTATAATAATCATTTGCAAATGAAATCGCCTCGCTCCAATCTTTCATAGATTTATAATCAAAACCGCGACTTGCAATTGTTTCTTTATTTGTTGGGTCGGCTTCGGGTATATCGCTGTATTGCAAATCATTTACTATTGCATAACGAACTTTATTTGGATTTATTTTTGCAAAAAGCGCGGCATCGTGCGAACTCCAGACGATTCTATTTTCGTGGTCGCTCCATTTAAGTTTCTCTTTTACTGACACTGTGTTTTCTCCGCTACTAATATACCTCGCTAATATACCATTATCCAAAAATACAATTCTATTTTTTGCCTCTTCCGTTTTCTCGCGTAAATATCCGGATGTAGAACTTAAACTCCAATCAAGTTCGACAAACTTTTTTCCGCTGCCGAATATAAGTTCATCTCCAACTTCAAACCACATAAAATTGCCGTGTTTATCGTATTTGGAAATGAAATAATTATCAAATGCATCTTTGCTTGCCGCAAATTTTCTGCTTAATAATGTGATAACGCCTGTATCAGTAAAAACTACCAGATTATAATCGCCGTCAAATCTCAATGCGTTTGCATTTATATAACTCTGAATGATTTTACCGTTTTTATCAATAAATTTAAGCAATCCGTTTTCTTCAAACACAACTGAATTACAGCCCTCGAATAAATCATAAGTTTCATCAAAACCTTCTTCGGTCGCGCTGAATGTTTTTTTCGTTATCACTCTAAATACATCTTTATCTTTAGGTATTGACGCAGTAACATTATAATCAAGATATGGTTTACCCGAACCTGTATTCATAACTTGACTATACGAAGGATTTGTCATCTGCGCAATTTTATCGCCGCCCGCTTTCATAGTTCTGCCGCGTTTAAAAATATAACTGCGTTCCGCTGCTTCTTTTTCTTTTGCTTCTGCAGCCGCTTGTTCCGCAAGTTTCTTTTCTTTTTCAAGAGCGTCAATTCTAAATACAACCCCGAGCGGCGAATTTACAGAATCCAGAACGCTGTCCATTATCAAATCGCCGTCGCTTGTTAAAATCAGCATTTTATTTTTCGAAGGATTTTTAACGCCTGATTCCCATATTTTTGAACCGCTTTTATCTGTCAAAACAAGATTGCCGTCCGCCTGAAATACGCATTTTGCGCCAATTCCATTATCTTTAGTTGTAAATAAAACTTCAGCGGCATTTGTTTTTGTATCTTTGCGAATGAACTCAAGTTCGCCCTTTTCATTCAATCCAAAAGTATAAACCAATGACGAGGTTATTATTCTGTCTTTGCGGCTGATATATTCGCCCGGTATGAAAGTCATATTTTCAAACAGATAATGTTTTTGTCCTTGTTTGAACTGCGTTTTCCATGATTCGTCAGCCAACTGATTATCAGTTACCGCTTCTGTTCCTTCAGTAGTCATAATTTTTAAAACATATTCATACCCCGATTTTACCACTACTGCATACGCGTTTTTATTTTTAGATGAACCGCTTGTGCCGGAACTCCATAATAATTCGCCGGTATTGCTCATAACCTTCAGATTTCCCGACTGATCCATATAACAGTTTTCAGCGTTTTTAGCAGACATAATCTGTTTGTGAACCTGCGGAAGTTTTCCGTCATCATTTGTAATATTGATATATAATCCGCCGACGCTTGTCGTCTTATTACTGCTTGCAGGAACAAATTCAAGATACACAGTTTTTTCGCCTGCGCAATAAATTTTATCGCCTTTGTCAAGCGATTTTCCGGGTTCAAGACGAGTTTTTAAATTTGCCCATTCCTTCTGATAATTATATGTCTGATAATCAAGATTATTATTTGAAGACGCTGCAATATCGCATACAAGTTTTTTAGTTTTATCATTAACTTCAATGCCTTTGTCTGTAATAATAATATAATCGCCGAGACCGTCAGTATTTGAAGTCCAGCGCATAAAACCGTTCCAATTAAATATCTGCAAACTGCCGTCTTTTAATTCAGCATAACCGCATTCAGCCGCATTCTTATTGTTTGCTTTCCATAATTTTTTGTTGTTTTTATCATACAAAAATAAATTGCCGTCTTTCAAAAGCAGATATGTTCCGTTTTTAGAAACGACTTTATCATTTCCATTCAAGCGCCTGCCGTTTGAAATTAAACCGTTCATCTGTTCATTGTATTTAATATCAAATTGCGTAAATTTATCACAATTCAAAATTAAAGATTCTTCAATTCCCGAGGTTTTAACATTTGTGATTAATTCGCGCGCTTTATCGAGTTTTTCTTTATCCGCAGTTGACGCATTCTTAATTTCAGGAAACGCTTTTATTGCGTCATTCGCCGCTGTCAATATCAATGACCATTCTTTAATTTTATTTTCAATTTCTTTAAATTTAGAAATATTCGTTATTCTGCTTTCATCAATTTTCTTTGCAATTAATGAATCAATGCCGCTTCGAATTTTACTGACCGCTTCTTTTGTAAGCATAGTTCCGGTTGAATTGGCAGATAAATTATAATTTACAGTTTTATCTAAATCGGATAATTTAAAAATTTTGTCGTCAGGCAAAATATTGATATTTTTAATAACCAGATTAATTTCATTTTCAAGGCGTTTCGCTTCAGCATCTTGCTGGGCCTTGTCCGCAAGAACTGCGTTTTCATTGAATACAGAAAATTCGTAGATACCGTTTTTAGCAAAATTTGATTCGGCTTTTCCCTGTAAATTTATATAACGCGCTTTTATATATCCTGTTGATTCATAATATCCGAAATAAGTTTTCCACGCGTATGAATTATTGGTATTATAATGTTTAAAAATATAAATCGTGTCTCCTGCTAACGAAGGATTAAAACCCAATGAAATTCGTTCGCCTGAATTATTTTTGAATTCAATAGTAACATTATCTTTCAATCGGATTGTATGCCATTTGATTTTTAAAGTGGTCAGTTCAATATCTTTGCCTAAATCAATTGTAAAACTTGGGTCGCCGCCTTCATTAGTAAGCCAATAAGTATTAAAATTACCATCAACCATATTTTTAGCCGGATAACTTCTATCCTCGGATTTCACAGATATAGATTTATTCAATGCAATATTTATAGTCGCTTTTGCCGCTTCCTCTGCCGCGGCTTTTTCTTCGGCTTCTTTCTCGGCTTTTTGTTCTGACGGAGTCAACGCTCTGCCGAAAACAGATAATTCTCTGATTGCGGTAGAACCTGACAAAGGTTCTTGAATTACATATAATCTAACATATCTGCCGAATACATCAAGCGTAATTTCTTTTGTTCCGGCTACTCCGTTTAATATATGCGCTGCATCGACCCATTTTTCATTATTTTCAGATACCTGAATTTTATATTCGCGGCTGCAGCGTTCCCAAATAATCGTTACTTTCGTAATTTTTTTCTTTTCGTTTAAATCAATTTTAACCCATTGATTGCTAAAATTTACAAACCATAAAGTGTTCTTATCGTTATCATTAGCATTTTTTGAGGTTCCTGAACTTGCAGTTGACGTCTTGCCAACTGAAATATTTTCAATAACAATATTTTTTTCTTCTTCCTCGTCAATTTTTTTAAGTTCTGCGATTTTACTTTCAATCTGTATAACTTTATCAATATTGGTTATATCCGCGTCAACAGCGCCTTTTGTTTTTGCCGCGTCAATTATTTTTTTAGCGGCTTCGATTTTTTCTTTGTCGGCAATTTTCACAACCGCGATTTCAGGCAACACAGCGATAGCGTCTATTGCTGATTTTATGGCCGCGTTTTTCTCAGCTTCAGCTTTGACTTTTTCAGTGGCGTTCTTTTCTTCTTCAGCTTTTGCCGCAGCTTCGTCAGCAGCCTTTTTTTCAAGCGCGATAATCTGCGTTTCAAGTTTCGCAATTTTTTCAAGATTTGTAATATCCGCGTCAGCCGCGCCTTTTGCTTTTGCATCGGCAACTAATTTTTTTGACGATTCAATTTTTTGTTTATCCTCGATTTTTACAGCCGCAATTTCAGGCAGCGCAGCAATAGCGTCTATTGCCGATTTTATTGCAAGTTTTTTTAATTCCAACAAATATTCTTGATTTTGAATTGCTTCATGCGAAACAATTTCATTATCAGTTTTTGCGTCAATCATTTTAAACTGACCGTCAATCTGATTCCATTTTGCGTTCTGCCATTTAAAAACATTATTATTAGCGTCTAATCCGTAAACCGTATTTCCGTTGCTTGCTGAAATAGATTTCATATTACCTTCAATCTTTTTCCAAGCGCCGTTTACATATTGATAAATTTGACCGTCTTTTGTCAAACCCCAGATATTATTTTTATTTCCTACTGATACATAATTCAACGCCCCATTAAGTCTATACCATTTATTATTAGATATTTGCCAGATAGATTGATCCCACGATTGCGTGCCGATAAGTGTTCCATCTGAACCGAAAGAAATCTGATTTAATGTACCATTTATTTGCGACCAATTATTTGTCGTAAGACGCTGATAAATATTTCCTTTTGAATTAGTTCCAATAATTCTGTAATTATTCCCGACAGAAATATTTACTAATCCGCCGTCAATTTTCTCGAAATTATTATCTGATTTATATCTGTAAATTACGCCTGATTTAAAAGCCCATAAATCGCCGTCTGAACCAACAGCAATATAATCATAACCACTGCCGATTACATTCCAATTTCCTTTTCCGTCACTTTTCACTATTTCATTTGACATATTAAGAGCAATGACATTCGCGGGCATTTTTAATTTTAATCTATCTTCGGCGGCTTTTTTTTCCGCTTCTATTTTAGCCGCTTCTTCAGCCGCTCTCTTTTCCGCCTCTACTTTAGCCGCTTCTTCTGCCGCTTTTTTTTCCGCTTCAGCTTTAGCCGCTTCTTCGGCCGCTCTCTTTTCCGCTTCTATTTTAGCCGCTTCTTCTGCCGCTTTTTTTTCCGCTTCAGCTTTAGCGACAGCTTCGGCGGTTTCATCCTGCTCTGTTTTTGATTTTGCAATTTCTACAGTCGCCTCGTGCGAAACAATTTCGTTATCAGTTTTTGCGTCAATCATTTTAAACTGACCGTCAATCTGATTCCATTTTGCGTTCTGCCATTTAAAAACATTATTATTAGCGTCTAATCCGTAAACCGTATTTCCGTTGCTTGCTGAAATAGATTTCATATTACCTTCAATCTTTTTCCAAGCGCCGTTTACATATTGATAAATTTGACCGTCTTTTGTCAAACCCCAGATATTATTTTTATTTCCTACTGATACATAATTCAACGCCCCATTAAGTCTATACCATTTATTATTAGATATTTGCCAGATAGATTGATCCCACGACTGCGTGCCGATAAGTGTTCCATCTGAACCGAAAGAAATCTGATTTAATGTCCCGTTAATTTGCGCCCAATTATTTGTTGTAAGACGCTGATAAATATTTCCTTTTGAATTAGTTCCAATAATTCTATAATTATTCCCCACAGAAATATTTACTAATACGCCATCAATTTTCTCAAAATTATCATCTGATTTATATCTATAAATTGCATTTGATTTCAATGCCCATAAATCGCCGTCTGAACCAACAGCAATAAAATCATAACCGCTGCCGATTTTGTTCCAATTTCCTTTACCGTCGCTTTTTACTATTTCATTTGACATATTAAGAGCAATGACATTTGCAGGCATTACAATTTTTTTCTCGATTTGTTCCAACTGATTTTCAAGAATAAATTCGCTTATTAATTCAATCTGAATTTCGCCTCCTGCTTCAGTATTGGCGTTTGTTGATCTTACTCCGCGTTTGCTACTAACCGATTTAACCTGTTTTGATTTTAAATCGGATTTTACAAATTTTACCACATTTGGTTTCTGACTTTTCACGCTGCGTCTTGAACGAATGCCTCTGTCGCCAGATTGTCCTGAATCTTCTAATTTTTCAATTTTTGAAATTTCTATTGTCCCTTTTTCCAAATCAACTATGTATTTATTGTTTGACGAATCAACTATTAAAATTTGATTTTTTTTAATTTCATCTGAAAATGTTGAATGTTTGAGAATTTCATTTTTTTCAATATCATATAAATATAAAATACCGTCTTTGCCGGCTATCATATAATTTTCTTCTTTCAGGTTCAAAACGCTCGCAGCTACATCTTGTAATACCATATCTGCCGCTGATTCGCCTGCGCCTCCAACTGACCGAACGCTTCTGCTTCGCGCGCCTCTCGACTTTAGTCCTCTGTCATTTTCTGCTCTCTGCGCTCTGCTACCTGTGCTTTGTTCTTTATTTTCTTCACTTGCTGCCGACAACTTTTGACTGGCAACTGCTATTATATTCCCATCCGGTTTAACCGCAAACCAGTATTTATCCGTTTTTAAAACCTGTTTATCAATAAATTTTCCAATACTGTTATTTTTCAAATCCGCTTCGTAAATATAACCGTCATCAACAAAATAAATTTTTGAGTTGTCGATATTAAGCGGTTTTTCTGTTATAATTCTTCCTCTAATTTTTTCAAGTTTTCTTATCAATACAGCATACTCGGCTTTCAATATAATTTTTATCAGACCATTTTCTGTATATTCTATTTCTTCAGTATTATCAGTTTTTTCAATTGTTTGCGCAACGCTTCTTGCGCCGCGTCTGCCTTGCTGCGAACTTCTCGCACTTCTTGATTTTATGCCCCGTTCAGATTCGTTTTTATTATCTGAATCTTTCAATCTATCAATCTTTAAATCTTTTAATCCGCTTATATCTATCGCTTCAAATTCTTCGCCTGTTTTAATGTATAATTTATTTTCTTCAATCTCATATTCGAATTCTTCTTTTTTAGAAAATATTTTTGCAGTCAAATCATATTCATAAATAAATCCGTCTTTTCCGACAACTGAAAATTTTGTGATTGGTTCAGCAATCGCTGATTCGCTTGCGCCTAAAACTGACTTCGCGCCGCGAGCTGATTTTAGTGTTTTTGATGATGAAGATTTTGAAACTGATTTTAATTTTTTCTTGATTGATTTGCTTGAACGCTTTGATTTCACTCCGCGTGTTTTCTCTGAATCCGTCAATTCGCTAATTCGAAAATCCGCCAATTCGTAAATCTGCCCGTCTGCGCCTACCATCAAAAAACTATCGCTTATTTCCGGCAATTCTTCAGCATATTCTTTAAATTCTTTTGTAGTCAAATTTAATTCATATACTTTATTATTTTTAATAAAATAATAATAACCTGCTTCAACCGGTAAGGGCTTTTCAGTAATTATTTTACCGAATTCTTGAGTATTAACTAACTGCTCGCTCTTTGTTTGAACTGTCTCAACTTGCTCTACATTTCTTAATCCGCGTTTTGTGCGCGCTGCGCTCTCATTTGCATTAACACCAAATACCCCAGTAATACATAAAATTACCAGAAAAAATAACATTCCAATTTTTTTTAACATCACAGCGCCTCCTCCTCCTCCTATGATAAATATCAATATTTTTTATAAATAATCTACTCTTCGTATTTTT
>DAINAU010000145.1:0-10845 GCA_036733285.1 bacterium | reverse complement strand
ACTGTCGTAAGCTACAATTTTATAATAATAAGTATCGCCTCCAATAATATCTGTATCTATATATGAAGTATCAAGAGCAGAGTTCAGAGTACAGAGTAAAAAAACTTCCCAGTCATCCGTATCTCCTCCAACTCTGCACTCTGCTGCCTGCGCTCTGTATAATCTATAACCCGATAATCCGGATAACGAGCCGCCATCTTCGTCCAGCGCCGGTTTTGTCCATTCAATTACAATACTACCGATATTCAAAGTGTCCGCTTTAATAAATGCAGGAATGGCAGGAGCTTTTGAATCCGCATTTTCTTGCGTGTCAATTAATGTCGTCCTGTAAGGCGTTTGAATTATATTGCCGGCTATTATATAGAATTTGGAACTTATGGATGCCGAGTCTGTAGAATTCCAGTAATTATAATTAAAATCAAAGATGGTATCCGCGCAATTAACATAAATAGCAGAATCCGGATTATACGGAGAACCCGACCAATTGTTTTTATTAAACGTATCAGAATTCGAAACGCCCTCTATGTAAAAACCGTATCCCTGATTCGAATCTATTTCATTCTGAACGAAATAATTATTTTTTGAAGAGTTAACATAAAACCCATGTCCGTCTTCTCCGCCGTTAATATTATTTTGAATCAGGTTTGAAGCAAATCTATTGTTATTGCTGTTTGAATTAATATAAAAACCGGCATTGCTATTATTTCTCGAAACGTTTCTTTTAAAATTACTATATGAAACGGTATTTAATTTAAAACCCTGATAAGAATTATTTTCAGCAATATTATCAAAAATATTATTTTGATTTGAACCCGATAAATAAAATCCTTGCAAAGAACTTTTTCTTGAAATATTCCCTGAAATTTCAGAATAATTTACAGAATTCAAATAAATTCCGCCTGCGCGCCCATAATCGATTAAATTGCCGTTTAATACGCCATACTCGCAATTCGCTATACTTAAGCCAAAATAATTATCATAAAAATAGCAGTTTCGTATTAAAAACGAATCTGAAGTATTACTCAAATAACAACCCGCTCCGCTTGATTTTCCGTTATTCAAAAAATATACATTGTCTATAATCGACGTATCAACGTTATCAAAATTAATGCCGTAATTGCAATCTACAATTTTTAAATTTTTGATTAAAATATTATTTTTTATTGAAGCAAAAATTCCGTAAAGGGTAGTAGTATTAGAATCTCCGGGAGGATTAATAATGACAGAACTCGAATCCGTTCCTATTATTGAAATTGCGTCAGTGTTAATGATAATTGTGTCCGAATATAATCCGGCGGCAAAAAATACAGTATCTCCTTGAGTTAATAAAGATTGCGACCCATTAATATCTCCAAAAATATTGCTTGCGTATTTTTTAGGATTAATAACCGTTAAACCGTTATATCCGGTATCGCCGTTCGCAACGTCGACATACCAGATATTAGGCAGATTGGTGTCAATCCCGCCAATATTATAAACCCGCATAATATTCGAATACCATGCTTCATTCTGAAAACTTGCGACAGATGACTGATGACTGTCAAACGCTGTTACACGATAATAATATGTTTCACCATTCGCAACATTATTATCAGTATAATAATTTGGGTTGTTTGACGATGATACTAAAACAGTATCATACAAAAAACCATACCAGTTTGACGAGTCGCCGTTCAATACGTCCGCGCTGTCAGCCCTAAAAATATGGAACCCGTAAATATGATCGTCATTGTCATAATCAAGCGCGTTTCCGTTTTCATCAATTATCGGCGTGTCAAAATATATAGTTATACAAGACGATAGTATCGTATCGTATGACGTTATCATCATCGTTTCAGGCGCAATAGTGTCAGCGCCGATTGCAGTGTCGATTTCAGAAAATCTGAACGGCGCAAATAAAATGCCACTACCAATTATACTATTGTTGATTTGAGTAGAATCTGTTGTTGACCAATAATTCGCCTTAAATTCAAAAACAGTATCTCCGTTCACAAAAACAGCAGAATCAGGATAATACTGAGATGAATAAATATTATTTTTCACAAAAGTATCCGCTAACGAATTCTCGTCAATGAATACGGCGTTTAGTCCAGAGGAATCCAGATGATTTTGATAATAGTAATTATTGCTCGATTGACGGTTATAAATTCCGTATTGAGCGTTATTAAAAAATACATTGCTAAATATTTTGTTATTCCCTGATTGATAAATATATATTCCTGAACCGGCATTATTCATAAAAGTATTTTTATAAACAGAGCCGTTATCAAACTGTAATAGCGATAATGAATAAATGCTTTGACTATTTTTAAAAATATTGTTTTTTACGGTATTCAAGCTTGAAGACTGAATTCTTAAAGCGTCGCCAGTCCCTCCGGAAAAAATATTAGAATCGAAAATATTAGAATTTGAAGATGTTGATTGAACCAAATTGGATGATGCGCTAAAAAATGTATTATCAACAAAATTATTTGAATTACTTGAAGAATTCATAAAAATATGAGAAAAATTCGTGTCAAAATAATTATTTTGAAAATAATTATTTTGTGCCGAAGACAACTTAATTCCGTATGCGGAAACGCTATTGACAAAAGTATTTCCAACCGCATAATTATTATAAGATCCTGAAATATAAAATCCTGAATAATTATTATCCGAATAAATATTTTTAAAAAAATTAGAATCCGAATTGCTAAAAAGATAAACGGCATAGCCAAATCCCGCATTTCCGCCGCATCTGTTAATCCATATATTTTCTATAACGCAAGTATCGGAATCTAATAAATATATTCCATAATAAAATTCAACTATTTTAATATTCTTGACAGTTATATTATTTTTTTGATTTAAAGTTATTCCATATACCGTATTTACTGAAGAATCAGCGGGCGAATGAATAATGGTTGTTGAAGAATCAGAACCTAACAAGAATATTCCGTTAGTGTCGATTACAATAGTTTCAGAATATGTCCCGGCCGCGATAAAAACCGTATCGCCTTCAGTCAATTTTGAGTTTGTTCCGTTTAAGGTTCCCGCTGTAATATTTGATATATATTTTTTAGGAGTGGAAACCGATAATCCGTCGTTAACAGTATCGCCAGTTGTTATATCGACATACCAGTTGTTCGCGCCTGTAGTGTCAACTTCAACGGCCGCCACAGAATAAATATTCGAAAACCACGCCTGATTATAGAATTTCTGCCCTGCAGTAATATGTGAATCAAAAGCGGAAATTCTGTAATAATATGTCTCGCCGTTATTCACATTTAAATCAATATAACTTGTTTAAGTTTTGGCGATTGTATCATACAATAAAGTAAACCAATTTGAAGTATCTCCGTTAGATAATTGACCGCTTGAAGCTCTGAAAATCCAGAAGCTAGTAATTCCGAGGTCTCCAGATTCCAATACTCCGCCTGCCTCGTTCAATGTCACAGTATCCCATTTTATTTTTATCCTGCCGTCAAAATATGTGTCCGCTGAAATTATAGTTGTCATATTCGGCGCTACTGTGTCGGCTCCGGTTGTCGTATCAATTTGGGTTGTCCTGAATGGCAGCAACAAAACATTAGTTTGCGCCGTTCCTTTTATTTTGTTTCTAATTGATACGCTATCGCTTGTATTCCAATAATTATATCTCAAGTCTATATTCTGAGCGACGCTATTTATAATAAAAGAATCAGCGCTGTATATCGAAGCGGTAAAATTATTTTTGGTTATAATATTTCCATAACCGGAAGTTTGAACATAAATATGAGCTATGCCGCTTGAATCGAATTGATTCTGATATAATAAATTTGAATCGCCGTCATTAATATGAAACCCGTATTCTCCGCTATTAGAAAACAAATTAAAGGCAGAAGTATTATAATCGGCATTATTCCAGATATAAAGTCCGCGCGAATTGTTAATAAATTTATTTTCTAAAACTATATTTTCAGTCGAATAATAATAATGATAAATTCCATAATAATTATTTTCAATTGTATTATATCTGAAAATATTTTTTGAACTGTAATAATAAGTTTTAAAACCGCTTATAAAACTGCTTTTTAAATTATAAGAATAATTCGAATCGAATGCGTTATTGTTAGATGTATAAATATATGCTCCGTTAGTAGTATTATTTAGAAAACTGTTATTCGCAAAATAATTATAATTTGAATTATTCATAATTAATGCGCCGTTTTCTGAATTTTTCATTACGGAATTTAATACAGTATTATAAGTCGAAGTCAATAACATTAGCCCGTTAGAAATATTATTTTTTAAATCGCAATATAAAATATTTACGCTGTCGCATCTTGTCAAATTGATTCCTTCATTATTGACAGTAGAAGTTATATAACTAATAGTCGCGGTATCGCAATTATAAAAATGAATTCCAGTGTCAAAAGTCATTATAGATAAATTTCTAACATTTAGAAAATTTTGCGAATCCGCATAAATCCCATAGATTTGCGTAGTTGTAGAATCAACGGGAGAAGTAATAATCGTAAATATTGAATCGGCGCCGATTACTGAAATCGCGTCAGTATTTATTGTAACAGTTTCCGCGTAAGTTCCAGTGTCAATATAAACAGTATCGCCCTGCGTCAGTAATGACTCCGAACCATAGACGTCTCCGAAAATCTGTCCAAGATATTTTTTCGGCTGGCCTTCTGACAATCCGCTGTATGAAGTATCGCCGTTTGCTATATCCACATACCACGCATTGGGCAATGTTGTATCAATCCCGCCAATATTCCAGACCCGCATTATATTTGAATACCACGCTTCATTCTGATAGCTGACGGCAGAGGACTGATGACTGTCAAACGCTGTTATACGATAATAATATGTTTCGCCAAAAATCACATTATTATCAGTATAATAATTTGGTTTGTTTAATGATGATACTAAAATAGTATCATACAAAAACGCATACCAGTTTGAAGTATCGCCGTTCACAACATCAGCGCTGTCAGCCCTAAAAATATGAAACCCGTAAATATGCGCGTCATTATCATAATCAAGCGCGGTTCCGTTTTCATCTACTGTCGGAGTATTAAAATAAATCGTAGTTTTTCCAAGTATCGAAGTGTCGGAAGAATTTATCGTCATTGTTTCCGGAGCAATAGTGTCAGCCCAGATTGCAGCGTCGATTTCAGAAAATCTGAACGGCGCGAATAAAACGCCGTCTCCGATTATTCTTGCGTCTATTAATGCCGAATCCGTCGTTGCCCAATAATTATCTTTGAAATCAAATACCGTATCGCCGGAAATATATACAGCCGAATCCGGATTTGTCAGCGAACCTATCCAGTTGTTTTTTATAAAAGTATCTGCCAAAGATTCTCCGGTTATGTAAATTCCATACATATAATTTGAATCCGCGTTATTTTGATTGAAATAATTATTTGAAGAACCGTCAATATAAAAACCATGACCGCTTGTTGATTTATTATTTGAACTTAAATTATTTAATAAAATGTTGTTATCGCTGTTATTAAATAAATGAAAACCATAACCCGAATTATTCGAACTCGAATTATTCGTCAATTTATTCAAACTACAGGCAGATAAAGTAAAACCGATAAAATTATTCGCCGCGAAATTATCCGTAAATATATTAGAATTGCAATTCCAATACATTTCAAAACCATAAGCGTTATTTGTGTTCAAACTTATGTTGTTTTCTAAAACATTATTGATACAGTTCGAATATAATGAAAAACCGGAATTAATACTTGCTATGCTCGCATTGTTTGCAAGCATATTATTATTAATGTTCATATACAAATAAAATCCATAGAAATTATTATAAGCATAACAACTCCGTATCGCATTTGAATCGGAACCGTTATATAAATAAATACCCGCTCCAGACCCTTCTGTCTTTCCGCAAAAATCTACAGTTACATCCTCGATGACCGAAGAGTCAACATTATCAAATAATATTCCGTTATAACATTCAGTTATTCTTAACGACTTAACGACCAATAATTTTCTTCCTATCGCGGAAATACCATAAAGCGTTATAATGCATGAATCTCCCGGCGGGTCAATAATTACCGCGTTCGAATCAACGCCGATTACTGAAATCGCGTCAGTATTTATTGTTATTGTTTCCGCATAAACGCCAGTATCAATATATACAGTATCTCCCTGCGTTAGCAATGACTGCGAACCATAGACGTCGCCGAAAATCTGACTAAGATATTTCTTCGGCGTGTTTTCAGTTAATCCATCATAATTCGTATCGCCGTTCGCAATATCAATATACCAATTATTGGACTGCATTGTGTCAATTGAAACAGCAACAACCGAATAAATATTCGAATACCACGCCTGATTATAGAATTTCTGTCCTGCGGTAATATGTGAATCAAATGCAGAAATTCTATAATAATATGTCTCCCCGCTATTCACATTTAAATCAATATAACTTGTTTCTGTTTTGGCGACTGTGTCATATAAAATCGCATACCAGTTTGATGTGTCTCCGTTTGACGCCTGATTGCTTGAAGCCCTGAAAATCCTGAATCCTGCAATGCCGCTGTCCCCAGCTTCAAGGATTCCGCCGGCTTCATTCAATGTCACAGTATCCCATACAATTTTTATTCTGCCGTCGAAATATGTATCCGCTGAAATTATCGTTGTCGTATTCGGCGCTATTGTATCGGCTCCAATCGCTGTATCTATCTCACTCGTCCTGAACGGCGACCATAAAACTCCGTTCCCAATTATTCTTATATCTATGAATGCAGAATCGGTTGTTGTCCAGTAATTATATCTGAAATCAAAAACAGTATCGCCAGAAATATAAACATAAGAATCAGGATTTAAATAAGATGTTTTAACATTGTTTTTTTCAAAAGTATCATTCGAAGAGGATCCGGTAATATAAAATCCGTAGCTTTCATTTGAATCTGAAGTATTTTGATAAAAATAATTATCCTCAGAATTATAAACTGAAAAACCATAACCGTACGATGTTTTGTTATTAGAACTTAAATTATTGATAAAAATATTATTTATTGAACCCGAACAATAATAACCCGCCCCTGAATTATAACTGGAAACATTATTTTTAATAGAAATACCGGAGGATGTAAATATACTTATTCCATTCGCCAAACTGTTTTTAACAATATTTGAAAATATATTATTATATCCGGCTGAAACAATTTCTATTCCGTAAGTATTATTTGAAAATAAATTTTCGCTAACCAAATTATTGACTGAATTTGAAATTAGTATTCCATCATTGCTATAGTAAACCGTATTGTTTTTAAATATGTTCGTATCGCTTGCATCAGAAATTAAAAATCCGGAATTTGTAGAAATCTCATTCAAGTTGTATTGAATAGTATTATTATTACATTTCGAATTAAAAACGAACCCGTAGTAATTCATAAATCCTTGGCAGAATTGAATAACATTCGAATCGCAGTCATTAATAAAATAATAACCTGAACCGCCGCTGCTTCCGCCGCAATATTCAGCGCTAAGATTTTCAAACACAGAGGAATCAATATTTATAAAATAATATCCTATAAAACAATTGCGAACCTTTAAATTACATATTTTTAAATTTACCTGCGTGTCGCAATAAACGCCGTATAACGAAAGAATCAAAGAATCCCCCGGAGGATCTATAATCGTCAAACTCGAATCCGAGCCGATTAGCGAAATATTATCCGTATCAATTACTACAGTTTCAGAATAAATCCCGTTATACACAAAAACCGTATCGCCGCTTGAAACCGATCTCAACGCTTTTGTTATTGTTTTGAACGGAAAAGTTTCAGAACCATTATTCGAATCAAGTCCGGTATCAGCGCTAACATACCAAAACGGTCCTTCGTAAGGGAAAATATAAAAACTATCTGTTCCGCTCGACCATGGTCCGAAAAATTTTTGTCCGTCAAAACTGCTGCCGTCAAATTTTCCATCGTTAACTCTAATTCTAAAATAATATAATCCGTTAGATAACCCCTGCGTTTCTGTAAGAGTATAGTTGTCAATTAAATCAGTGTCGTATTTTATCATTGCCGATGAACAAACTATATTTGAAAATGAAAAATCTGTCGCGATTTCAATTTGAAAATCCGTTTGACTGTCGGTATTGTCCGCATCTGAAAAAGTCCAGCTAAATTCAGTGGTTGTATCAGTTATAAAAATTCCAGATGCAGTTTCGCCTTGAACAAACAAATTTATTGCCGAAGGCGGATTATTTGTCAAATGTTGAATTAAAGGATTTGAATCTCCGTAATAACCTATAATAAAAATAGAATCTCCCGAATCTGAAATTCCATCGTAATTATAATCTATATCAAGCGCAATTCCTGTCTCATTCGATAATTCTCTGTATCCAGTATCGTATATTGTAAGCGGGAGTTTTTTTTCATCAGCAAGTTCAATAACCTCTCTCCCCATAGACAAAGACGCCGCATTACATTTATATGCGTTGTTAAAGATAAAAGTATCAATATTGGTCGCATAATAAGCTGAACCAGTCGCTCCAATAACCAGATTATTTGATATTGTATTATCATAAGCTCCGCCGAATGTCTGAATCGCCGAACCGTTACAGCCGATAATAGTATTGTTGCTTATTAAACAGCCGGTAATGGCTCCGCTTAAATAAATCGCCGTCCCATCGCAGTTTTGAAAATAATTGTTAAAAATTCTTGTGTTAGTTACTAAACTTCCAGCGGTTACATTTATAACATAAGAAACCGGATTATTTATAAATTTATTTTTTGTTATATATGCTGCAACATTGTTTATCTCAATAATTTTCTGATCGCCATTAATAAAAGTAAATCCAATAACTCCGACGTCTTGCTGATTAATTATTAAAGAACTCTGCAAAACTGTTCCCTGTTCTAAAAACGTATAATCCGGTCCGCTGTCGCTTATGAGAGTAACTCCGGAACAATCAATAACGATTGTTTCAACATAGGTTCCGGCTGCTACATTTATCGTATCTCCGTAAGTAAGTAAAGATAAATTATTTGTTATATTTCCAATATATTTTTTTGGAGCGTTTCTTGAAAGCCCGTTATAACTTGTATCGCCATTCGTAATATCGACATACCAATTATTATCTTCAAAAGTATTTATAATAGTTATGATTCCTGAATTTGAAATTTGAACCGCAGGTCCGGTGTTTTCTTCAACGCTTTTAATACCGTTAATATTTATTGCAGCTTGAAAAGAGTCTCCGCTTTGAGCTGTGTCGGCAGTCATAACCGTAACAAGAAAAAATGTTCCTGTATCATTTTTAGAAAAAGCGTAATTCAGCGAATCATTTTTCCATTGATTTGTATTCCAGAATAATTCTCCGACATAAGTGTCTATTCCTGAATCCATAATTCCAATCGAACCGTTATCTTCAAAAAGCGAAATATGGAGAACTGTCGAACTGTCGAGATTTCCTAAATTTTTTACTGAAAACAAGGATAAGGTATCGCCGTAGAACGCCGTATCGCCCATTACAAAAACTGAAATAACGGCAAATGTATTTCCAGCCGTAGTAAAATCTGATGTAACAGGTTCTCCGGCTGTTACGGTTATAGTGTCCGTCAATGAACCAAGCCACCAGTGAGATAAATGCTGAACCCGTAAAGATAATTCGTAATTCGTAATTCCTAATTCGTAATTCGAACCTTGAGCCGCTCCGCTATCCGCATCAGCCGCTTCATACCATTTAGAATCTGCGGTATTCAAATAATAAAATCTCAATAAAGACGGGTCAGTTGAAATGCCTCTATTGGCAAAATTAATTTTTAATACAGGCGAATCGGAATATTGCGAAAATAAAAAAGGATTAAATCCTGAATCATAAACATCCGCCTGCAATGAAGCGCCTATTCCATAATTATACCTTTTAATGTTTGACGTGTCCGTAGTATTCATAACCGATTCAGGTATTGATTTAAGCGAGATATAACTTCCGGTATCAATAGATATTAACGTAATCGACCATGTATCAAATCCTGCGTAATTAGTTACATTTACAATAAACGTATCGACTTTATTTATGTTTATAATATAAGCCGTTTCGTTTCCAATTATATTATTGATATTTACAATATATTCAGTGTCCGCATAATCAGGACAAATATAATTGGCAAAATTTTTTGTATTAACTTGATAACTCGCCGAATACCAGCTCCGGTTATAAAACTGATGACTGCCGTCTGACGACTGATGACTATCATACGCCACAATTCTATAATAATATGTTTCTCCGCCAATTACGTCCGTATCTACAAAATCCGTGTCATTCGTTAGATTCGTAGTAAAAATTAAAAAATGTTCCCAATTATCCGTATCGCCGTTAGTTCTACATTCCAAACCATTAGCTCTATATAATCTGTATCCTGACAGTCCTGTCAATCCCGCGCCATTTTCGTCGTTAACGGGTTTTGTCCATTTTACCGTAATCTGTCCCAAAACCGACGTATCTACATTGTATATACTCGGAATTTCAGGGGCTATGGTATCCGCTCCTAACGACGTGTCTATTTCCGTTGTTCTGAAATTCTGAATTATAACATTCTGCGATTCCGAACCGCTGATTTTTTTTGCAATCAATCGCGTGTCGCTCGAATTCCAATAATTGTAACAAAAATTTACATTGTTTGTAGAAGTATTATAAACCACGGTATCCGGATACGCCGTTGAACCATATAAATTATTATGCGTAAAAGCTGAACCATCGCAAAGAGCCGATAATTTGCAGGCATATTGAGTATTTTCAAAAACCTGATTCTGATAAAATTTATTGCGAAAATTATTTGACCCTTGAAGACAAATTCCGCTGATTGCGTTATTTCTAAAAACACAGTTTTT
>DAINAU010000144.1:0-10847 GCA_036733285.1 bacterium | reverse complement strand
CGAAACAGGCGCCGGGTCAATCGGCGGTGTTGACCAATCAGGAAACGCTTATATAACTGAAACGCAAAACGCGGGCGGCGGTCAGCCGCACGAAAATCGTCCGCCTTTTTATAATGTTGTTTGGATAATGCGCGTTAAATAAAAGGAGCTAAAAAAAATGCAAAACTATAAACCTGATTTAAACGACCCTGTTGAAATTACTTTTTCACAATTGATTGAAAAAATCAATAATAACAATGAATCGCTGCGCTCTAATTTTTCCGGAGAATCCGAACCGGAAAATTTTTGCGTAGGGCAATTATTCTATAATACTTCAACGCAAAAATTAACGCTTAAAACGGCGAGCGGCGTTGGAACGATATTGTTTGAAGGGAATTTTACTACAGATATGATTAGTGAAACTGAAACGCGGATTTTTATTACGCCTGCGGAAAAAACAAAGCTTGAGGGAATAGCTGAAAACGCAAACAACTATACGCATCCTGAAATGCATTCCGCAAGCATGATTGACGAAACTGAAACGAAAGTATTTGTTACGCCTGTTCAAAAAAGCAAAATTGATATTCTTGACAATTCCGGCGATGGAACAAAATTTCTTAGCGATGACGGAACATACCAAGAAGTTTCCGGAAGCGGTTCGGAAATATCTACCAACACATTAAAAAAATTATTTATATTATAAAAAAGCGGGGGATTAAAATGGCATTTGATTACAAAGTAATTAAAGATATTACATCTATATCAAACGAAGATGGCGTTATATATGCAAATCCGGCGGACACTAAAACATTCATAAGATTAATAATGCTGCATAACTATTCAGACGAAACTCAAAATGTGAAATTATATAAAACTGCGTCTGGAGTCGGGTCAACGGCTCGTAAATTTTACGACGAAGATTTACCGGCTAATGACACGCGCCAAATTGAATTTGCGATACCGGGTTTAATTTTATCGGCTGAAAATAATACTATCAACGCTGTCGCTGAAACTGCGGATAGCGTAAATATATATATCGCAGGCGGTGAAGAACAATGATAAAAGCTTTTCCTGTCAATGCTAACAACTTTGAAAAACTAACAAGTCCAAAACCAAGACAAGGAATTATTGTCGATAAGATGAATCGTAAAGAAGCGATTGATACAATATACGCATCGCGTTCCGCAGCGGAAGCGGATGGTTTGAAATACTATTGGAAATTTGACGAGATTGAAGGAACGTCCGCTTACGATGCTTCAACAAACGAATATCATTTATCGTCTGCGGCAGGCGTTACAATTACCAATTCGATTACAAGCGATGCGTCGCTTGGTCAAGCGCGAAATTTCAACGGCAGCAGTAGTTATTTAATTTCGTTGATTTCTGTCGCTAAACCAACAACTAAAATTATATTTGGAGCCGTGATTAAAATCACAACATTTAAAAATGATGGTATTTTGCTCGCATTTGGAAATTCAACGCAACATATTACAATCGGAACGCGAAACGCGAAATTACTGTTTTGGTGGGAAAACGGCAGTCATTATCATGACTATATTTCAAGCGGCGACATATTTACTCTTAACACCACTCATTTTATTTTACTCGAATTTAATCCCTACGGCGACGATGGCGTTGTGAATTCTAAATTATATATTGACGGAGAACAAAAAAATTCCCAAAAACAATATTGGGCTGGCGGCGCGGCAGTCCCTTCTTTGATTGATAGCGCTTGGCGGACAGGCGTTCATAGAGCCGATAATTCTAATAACTTCGCTGGTTATATTGACGAAATATTTATTTTTTATGATAAAGGTTTTTCAGATTTATCAATAACCGAAGCTGATTTTGTGTCGGCTCATTGCAATGTAGGAAAAGGAAAATATTTATTTTAAAGAGGCGTATAATGAAATATATTAAATTTATAAGTTCCTTCGATAATTTTCCTCAATCCACTTATGCCAAAAACGAAAAAGAAGAAAATGTGTTATTAGAACCGGCTCCTTTTGAAGTATTATATATCGCTCAAAAAGATTATAATAATCCGACTGAAATTATCGCGATAATAATTAATGCAGACGCTTCATTTGATGAATTTTATAATAATCTTTCCGTAGGCGATAAATTAAATATTAATGTATTAAATAAAAATGAATTCGATATATTCGCAGATAATTATATTCAAATATGTTCTCAAACTGATAATACTAAAACTTCATATCGAATTATTCAAGATTTTATTAACTCCAAAATGCTATTGGAAAATTGAAATTTAAACTTGTATTTTTTACCGTTTAAATTATATTTAATGCAAATTTAAATAATTATTTTTTTTAATAATATTAAAAAGATTGCGTTCGGTAAGTTTGATAAATTTTAAACTATAATAAAAAAATTTTTCTCAAACTACTTGAGAATTTTTCTCAAACTACTTGGAACTATATATCCATCGGATTTACGAATTTGCCATCAAAAACTTTTTTTTCTAATTTTTTGACTTTTTTTATTATTTTTATTATAATGCCAAAAATTAATAATAATTGTCCTAAGCCGAATTTCATCGGAAAAGGCTAACCGTAAAATTTGCTCTTAATCCTTTTCCGGAAATTCGGCTTTATATAAATATAATATTCGAAAATCGTTTCGCGATTTCTTAATCGTTTCACGATTTCTTAATCGTTTCACGATTTCTTAATCGTTTCGCGATTTCTTCGACTTTTTTTAAAGTTGAAGATTTAAAAAAGCGCCAAGATACCGTAATTTATATGGGTTTCAAAGCGCTTCAAAAAATATTCTTGACGTAAATGCAAGAAATTTATTGATAAGATACTATGCCGGATAAACCGGAAAAGTTTCCGCTTAACAAAAATATTCTTGTTGAAAAAATGAATATTTTTGTTAAGACTCTAATTTATCGGAGCATTATTTATGGAACAAAATAAAGGATATAAACTTGAAGAAATCGAATTTAAATCCGGAATTACGCGGAGAAATATCAAATTCTGGTGTTCGGTCTATAAAATCAAACCAAAAAAAATCGGCAGGTCAAATTATTATTCGGAACTTCAGTTTGAATTATTAAAGTTAATTAATTTTTTATCAGATTCGCATTATTTCACTCAAAAATATATAAAATTAATTGTGGATTACAATCAAAATCCTGATAAATTTGAATCCCTGCATAAATCCAGAGAATTGATTATTGAATTAAATAGGTTTTTTGCAGATAACGTTGAGTTGTTGAAATTAAATTTGAATATTTTTTCGTTAGACGAAAAAATGTTAAACGCTTACGGTTATCCTGTAAAAAAAAATGAAACGAATACTGCGATTAAAATTGAAAAATTAAAATCCGTTGAGAATAACGAAACTGAAAAACTAATATTCGAAAAAAACACTGCGAAAAAAAATCAAAAAATTAAAGCTGAAAAAAAATCGGTTCAGGTTCAACATCCAACTTCAGCCGAATCCGCCGCTCAACCGGTTTCTCAACCTGTCAAACAGCCCGTTCACCAACAAAAAAAATCCGAGCCTGAAAAAAACCTTAATCCGATAAGACAGGATTCATATTTATTGTAGACTGTTATATGTTAAAAACAAAAATTTCTTACGCGGCAGTATCTGCGGTTTTATTATTTTTATCGTTTCCTCCGTTCAATTATAGCTATTTTGTCTTTGCAGCTTTTGTTCCTTTAATAATATCTTTGGAAGATTCAACATACAAGCAAACCGTTATAATTTCAATAGTTTTCACAACGATTTTCACGCTTGGAATTTTAAGCTGGATTTATATTTATCATATAATAGCGCTGCCGGGAATACTTATAATTTTTAACGCTTATTTTTTAACGATGTTCTTTTTATACTCGTTTATAATTCGCAGATTATATTATATCGATATCCTTGTTTTTCCGATTGTATGGACTTCAATAGAATATTTAAGAAGCGCCGGTAATATGGGATTTCCATGGGGAACCCTCGGATACACGCAATACAAATTTATCCAATTTATTCAAATAAGCGACATTATCGGAGTATTCGGAATTTCTTTTATTATATGTCTTATCAATTCAATAATCGCCTATCTTATATTATCGCGTCTCAAAAACAATAAACTGATAATACAATCTGTTATAACCGTTATAATAATCTTTTTAATTATGCTTTACGGTTTTGATAAAATAGAAGATTATAAAAATTCTAAACTTGAAAAAAAACTTTCAGTGGGAATTTCGCAGCTTAATTTGTCTCCTTATTTTGACTTATGGGATAAACAACGAAACGAAATCGCGCCTAAAATAATCAATTCAATGGACCGTTTATTATTGCGGAAACCGGATTTAATAATTTTAAGCGAAACGATTATTCTCGACGATTTGTTTTCATATAATGCGGAACTGAAAAAACTCGAATGGAAAAATTTTCAATGGAAATATTTGTTATCAAAAAATTCATCGTCTTCCGGAACGCATATTTTTTTCGGAACTCAAACATACAAACTGAATAAAGAAAATAAATTCGATTATTTCAACAGCGCGGTTTTTCTTTCTCCGGACGGAGAAATTATCGGAAGTTACAACAAAATTCATCTTGTTCCATTCGGAGAATTTACTCCGTTCTATAATAAATACGAATTTGTAAAAAAAATCGCGGACAGTTTTCAATGCGGAAACTTTACTCCGGGAAATGAAATGACGGTTTTCGATAACGGCAATTATAAAATCGCTCCGTTGATATGCTATGAATCGATTTTCCATAATCTTTCCAGAATATTCGCTAAAAACGGAGCCGACTTTTTTATTAACATAACAAACGACGCATGGACAAACAGCGTTCAAGCTCATTGCCAGCATTTTGCTATGAACGTATTTACCGCAGTTCAAAATCATTTGCCTTTATTGCGATGCGGGAATAGCGGAATCTCCGGAATTATTAATGAAATAGGCGAAATAAATTACGAATCTACTCCGCTTGCCGAAGAAAACCTTTTGTTAAACTTCGTTTATCATCCAGATAAAAAAGGGTCTTTTTATATGCGATACGGCGATATTTTTTCAAACGCCGTAATAATATTTTTCGGATTGATTTTATTTGTCTCGTTTTTTTTCCCGGTTAAAATTGACGAATATTAATTTTGAACTGAAAAACTAAAAATTAATACGCAATGAAAATAGTTTGAATTTATTGGAACAATTTCTGACTGCGCTCGAATTTCTGAAGCGGGAGAAAAAACTTGCTTTTTAAAACTTCAATTTTATAATTACAAAAATAAGATTAGCTGTATTATCAAATTAATTAATTATTAAACAAAATTTTTTTAACGGAATCTTTTCCGGATTATCCGGAATCTTTTCTTTGGTTTATCCGGCTTATGAAACTATCAAACGATGCGATTCAATGTCCAATATGCGGTTTTGAGGAGAATAAAATTCTGCATAATGTGGTTTTTGATAAAAAACATCAAATAATAAAATGCCTAAAATGTACGAATATATTTTTATCGCCTCGGTTGACAGGCGGCGAAATCTACGGAGAGAATTATTATTATTTCAATAATTATCCGGCGAAAGCCGTTAAACAAGATAATTTAAAATCTGATTTTATCTTAAATTTTATAAAACAAAAATTTCCGCAAGCTAACTCGGTATTCGACGTAGGGGCGGCAGCCGGAATTTTTTTAAATAAAGCGCGTAAATCCGGTTATAAAATCAACGGTCTCGAAATATCTAAAACAGGTTGTAAAATAGCGGAAACGGTTTTCGGCGTCAAATTATATTGCGGCGGTATAGAAGACTTTTTTTTAAACAAAAAAATCGAAGCGGACATAGTCGTAATGACAGACGTTCTTGAGCATTCGAATAATCCCGAATCGGCTCTTAAAATAATTCATTCGGCAATGGAGACGGGTTCGAGAATAATTATAGAAACGCCGAATATAAACAGTTTTTATCATAAATTAATTGGGAAACATTGGGTCGGATTTAACAAATATCACAATTTTTATTTTTCAAAAGATTCGCTGATAAAACTTTCTTCAGACGCCGGATTCAAAATATTGCTTGTGTTTACGACAAACTTCAATCTCCTATCAGGCGAAGGATTGTGGAGACTCGGAATAAAAGATTGTCTAAAATCGGCATTATTGAAAACGCGTATCATTGCAAATAAAGATTCTAAAAAAAATTTTGAACGCGATATGGATTTCAACGAAATTTCCCGCAGACTAAATAATGATTATGAAACCGGTTTTGATTTGAAAAAAAAAATATCGGACTGGATAAATTTCCCGTTAAATTTTTTTTTCAATAAAAATCTGCTTGGCGATCAAATATGGATTATATTAGAAAAATAAAAGTATTGCATATTCATACGCTTCCCGTGATAAGCGGTTCGGGAATTAATACTTTCCTGACAATGAAACTCTCGGAAAATATTTTCGAATCTTCCATTGCCTGCAGACCCGGCGGAAAACTCGAAGAACTGGTTAAATCAAATAATTTTGAATTTTATCCGATAAATAATTTCAGAGCTCCGGTAAATCCGGCGCGCGACATTATGGCTCTTTATGAATTATACAAACTTTTAAAAACTTATAATTTTGATATAATACACACGCATAATTCTAAAGCCGGTTTTATCGGCAGACTTGCCGGCAGACTTGCCGGAAACGTTAAAATTGTCCACACGGTTCACGGATTCGCGTTTCACTCAAAAGAAAAATGGCATAAAAGAATTTTGTTTCTTTTGCTTGAAAAATTAGCGGCAAACTGGGTTGACAGACTGATTTTTATTTCTCAACCGCTTATGGATTGGGCGAAAAATGAAGGATTGATTAAATGCGCTTTCAAAAAAATTTACAGCGGCATAGACGTAGAAAATTTTAAACCCGCGGACGCTAAAACCAAATTTGAAATCAAACAAAAATTAAACGTCAAGGAAACGGATTTTGTTATAGGAGAAGTTGCTAAATTATGGGAAGGAAAAGGGCATCAAACGATTATTGAAGCCGTGAAAATATTGAAACCTAAAATTCCCGGGTTAAAAGTTCTTTTTATCGGGGAAGGTTATCTAAGAGCCGAGCTCGAAAATTCGGTTAATAAATACGGATTGCAGGAAACGGTAATATTCACCGGATTTATCGAAAACGTATGCGATTACAATTCTATTCTCGACATATCGTTATTGATTTCTGATTTTGAGGGAATGGGAAGAGTAATTTTAGAATCTATGATATGCGGCTCGCCGGTAATAGCCGCCGAAGTAGGCGGAATTGTCGATATAATAAAAAATTATGAAACCGGTCTGCTTGTCGAAGCGTCTAATCCGAAAATGTTAAGCGAGAAAATTATGGAATTGTATTGCAGCCCTGATTTGAGAAAAAAACTTGCGGCTAACGCTACAAAAAGATTGAGCGCCGAATTCACGGCTAAAGAAATGGCGAGCCGTATTAACGAAATTTACAGAAGTTTAATGTTTTAATCATAAAAATGTCAAAAAAAAAAATATTGTCATTCGCAAAAAGTTTTTTTAAAATTCTCTTTTTATCGGTTTTTTTAATTATTTTCGCTACGGCTTTAACCGGATATTTTTCTTATCCTCATTTAAAAAAAATCGCGTATAAATATTTGCTCAAAAAGTTAGAAATTCAAAAAGTTAGAGTTGAAGGAATTAAAGTTTCAAAAAAAAGTATTTTTATCAAAGAATTCGAATTGATAAAATCGGCTAATGTAAAAATTCGATTTAATGAGTTAGGAGTATCGTTTGACAGCTATAAAAATTTTTTTAACGGCATTTACGAGTTGAACGATTTTTACATAAAGTCATTAAACGTCAGTTACCGCGATTTAACGCAGACAATTAAAGATACCGAGCCTTTAAATATTGACTCCGCGTTAAAATCATTTTCCGCCCCTTTTAAAATTAAATGCGATAAAATCCATATTTCAGATTTTAATATTAATTATATAGACATTAACCAGAGTTTTGTTATGCGAAATTCTGAAATTTCCGGACGCATAATTGCAGATAGCGGTATTATAAAATCTGAAATTTCAATCGTTTCAAATAAACAAGCCGAATACAAAGCTTCCGGAATAACCGCGAAAATATTATCGCCTGATATTAAAATTAAAGCGGTCAAATCGGACGAATTATACGACGTCCGGCTTGCCGCGAATTCATTTGCGGATTATACGGATTTAAATTCAAGCATAAAAATCCCGCAAACTCAAATTTCAATTAATTCCGGAGTTCAAATTAAAATTTCGGAAAAAAAAATTTTTTCAGACTTGGTTTTGAGATTCGGAGAAACAGTCAAATCAGATATCGGTTTTGCCGCTTCCTACGATTCGGCAATAACTGATTTGAAATTGTCTTTTTCCGGCAATAAAATAAATCTAAGCGGACTTGCGGCTTATTCGTCTTTTAAACCGGAAGAATACGGGTTGTCTAAAAAACTCAAATTAGAAATAATAAATAAAGACACGACCGTTATAAGTTATAATTTTATCGATAAAAAGTTGGGCGTTAAAAATCTTAATCTTGTTTTTGATATTGATAATTTTAATTATGAAAAAAAGGATATTGAAATACAAGGTTTAAAAACAGCCGGTTTTATTAAAGGCGATTTTGATTTTGATAACGATTTTAATTTATCCCCCGATTTCGAACTGTCAATAAAAACTGAATTTTCGGCGGATTTAATCGGATATAAGAATTGCGTAAAATCAAAAAAAATTTTTTTTAAAACTAATTTTTCAAAATCTAAAAACTTGGATATTAAAGCTGTTTCTGATTCGATTCAAAAAAACAACCTGTATTCGCTTGATTATCTGAATAACCTTTTATCTGTAATCGGCGATTTTTCTTTTTCGTTCGCTTCCAAGCAATTTACTGTTTTTTCCATATACAATTTTTCAGACGTCGCATTAAATCTAACCGGCGCATCCGCTACGCCAAAATTTTCCCTGAAAACAAAATGGGACGGTTTCAAAACTGATTTTTTAACCGGAACATTGGAAATTCCCGGGGGCTCTGCTGATATCGGTTTTTCGCTCAAAAACTTTCAAATCTTCGATTTATCTCTAAAATTAAAAACAGGAAAAATGTTAAAAACCTACTTGACAAGTCATTTCGAATTTCCCGATAATTGGATTGAAGTATCGGCTTCCGGAAGCTTATCAAAACTATTGGAAATTTATAAAAAAAGTTTTATACGAACGGATATTAAAAATTTATCGGGTTCCCTGTCAGAGTTCGGCAAATTAATTCCAGCGGCAAACGAATTTAATATAAACGGAGATATATTCTCTAATATTTACATTATAAAAGAGCCTGATAAAGCTCCGGTTTTTTCCGGCAAAATAAAGATGGCCGGATGTTCAGCCTCAAATACTCAATATAAATTTTCATTTGAGGGCTTGAACGCGGATCTCGAATTAGAAAATTACGTTTTTGATTTTTTACCGGTAAAATCTTCATTTTCTGAAATTGAAACGCCGGCTCAGCTTGAAAAAACCAGGAATTTTTATTTTTCTAAAATACGCTACGATAATTATCTGTTTGCAGACATTTCCGGGTATTTTTCATTTTATAAGAATATAATCAATTTTAACAACGTATCGTCGAATTTTCTCGATGGAACCTGTTTATTAAACGCGATTTATGATTTGTCCGGTAAAAATCTGATTTTCAAATCGAAGATTAATAACGCCGATTTAAACAAAGCGTTTTTTGGAAACGATTATACCGGAAAAAAAATTCCCGTTTCAGCAGGTTTTGATTTATCCTTTAAAAACGCGTTTTCGGACACGAAACTTTTTGATATAAATAACGTCGAGGCGTCTCTCAACATCAGTCCGATTAATAAAGAAACTATTCTTTCAATACTTAATTTTACAGACCCGCAAAATTCCGATCCCAATACTCCAAAATTAAAATTCGCTTTAAAATACGCAGAACCTGTTTTTGCAAAAGCTTCGTTGTATTCCGGAATGTTAAATTTTAATATTGGATTTAATTCAAAATTAATTAAAGAGTTTAGAATAGATAGAATTCAAATTAATAAATTGAAATTATTCAAATTTTAAAAATCAAGACTTGTCTGGAAACTGAAATACGGAGAATGTTCGCGTTTAAATGGAAATGAAACTGAAAAATTAAATTCGTCAAAAGAACTTGAACGGTGCAAAATTAATTTAAACGCGAGTCCGGCGTTATGATAAAACTTTGATAATTTTACTTGTTCGCTTTGTTGAAAAGTTCTTCCTAAATCATAAAAAATATCCGCGCCAGGATATATTATTTTCCATATTTCCCTTTTAAAAATATATTCCAATTGAGAATTTATCAATAAATATTTATTGCCTTCTAAATACTTAGATTTATAACCGCGCAACCCGTAATCCTCGCCTAATGAATACGCCGCAGTTGCTTTATACGTATGAATCTTTTTAAAAGAAATTCTATTAACAAGCTTAAGTTGATTGGAATACAAGTGAAAATGTTCTATTTTACAATCAACGCCGTTATTAGAATAGTTTTTCAAATAATAATAATCAAAATTATAATCTTGAAAAATATAATCTTTATTTTTTTTGGAAGAATATTTAATTCCGCCTTCCCAACCGAAACCATTAATTGACGCGCCGAACGATTTATTAATTATTTTAAATCCTCCTCCGATTAAAAAACCTAATTTTATATCCTCGGTTTGTCCGTATTTGAAAAGATTTTTTGCAGTTATATATTTATACGAAGAATAATTTATGCCGCCAAAAACATAGTTGAATTTTAATTTTTTAGTTTTATATGTATTCACTAGTGTCCAATTAAAAATATAAAAAACTTGCTAACGGTTTTACCTTTTC
>DAINAU010000143.1:0-10851 GCA_036733285.1 bacterium | reverse complement strand
TTTCTTTTCTTATTTATTTTTAATGACTTAGCTGATTTGACTTCTGGTTATGTGTAAGTAAAAAAGCGGAACTTATTGGAAGCGAACGCTTGGTAATAAAGCGCCAGGCGCGGAATTATAAAAATGTATGGGAAGAAAACTGATAAAATCAGTTCAACCTTGATGGCAATATAAAATTGATTAAACGATAATTATAGAGTTTCGAGTTATTTTTGAGCGGCGGCTCAGCAAATTTCCGAGCTCCGTTTTTCAACAAAATATTGAATAAGTTCAAGTTCGTTATTGTCAAACCATGTCAAATTGCAGACAAGACACCTGTCAACAACGACGTAGTCCATATAATTAAAAAAACATCTTATCATTTTCTGTCCGCATTTCGGACATAACAATAATTTTGAATCGTCGAATTCGGATACTTTTTTTAATTTGCGGACTGAAGATTTTGCAAAAGATTCCGCTGATTTTATTTGTTGCGTAGAAAATTTTTGAATATTTCTGTTCAAGATTCGAATGATTTTATCAGTATCTATAAGATAACCTTGACACCGCCGGCATTTTTCTACCGGAGCATATTCGTATTTTATTGAAATCAGAGAACCTCCTAAATCTCCGCATCTCGGACATTTTGTTTCAGAAGATTTATTGGACAAATAAGAAAATTCAGGTAAAACCTCAAGCAGTTTTCCGACTGTTTGAGAACCGGCAATATTAATAAAAGAATCGGGCATCAGATATTGCAGAGAATATAACGAATCTTTTTTGAAAGGACCTTCCCAATTATCTTTATTGAAAACATAATATGAATTTTCTTCCTGTAGAATTTGATTTTGTTCGTTCGTCTGATTATCTATAGATTCGGCGGAATTATCGAGCGTTTGATTGGTTGGTTGAGTTTTTCTTTTTAGTTTTAAATAATCCCCTCTTTCTTTTTCAAAATAGAAATGTTTAATTGAAACTCCGGCTATTTTGAGCAGTTCGTTAATTCTTTCTTTCAATGGAGGATGAGTCGAAAATAAATCGTAAAAAAAACCGGTTTTTTCGTTTATTGAACCGCAATCGGGTTGAGCTATGAATAATGCGGACAAATTTTGATGAAGCCCCAAATTTTTGCTTAATCCGGATTTTCCGATTTTATATAAAGCGTTAGCTAAAGCGAGAGGATTTCTGGTATATTCAACCGCTTTCAAGTCGGCGAAGAATTCCCTGTTTCTTGAAATTATTACGTTTGAAAATTTAATAATTGCGCCGGCGGCAGAGACCACTAAAAAAAGCATTACTGAATTCAAGCCAAACGAAAATCTTTTTTCGTCGTCATTGCAAAACAAAAAACCGGAATTTAATCCGTTTGTTTTTTCGTGGAAACATCCTTCGGCTATATTATTAAAAAATGAATGAGTTGAACATATAAAAGAAATCAGTTCGGCGTCTCCGTTAATTAGATGAGTGAATTGCTGGGCGAGTAATGCCTGAATCTCGTCGCGGGAAAATTTAAAAATTAACCCTTCGGTTAAACCTATTAATTTTAATCCGCAAATATCCGCGCAGAAAACGTTTTTTGCCAGCATCGGGAGAATTACCACGTCGATTCGAGATCTGCGTCCGGAAGCGATTTTGATTTCGTCGATAATATTTAGAACCTGTTTATGATAAAAATCTTCGGGATCGGGTTTATTGGCTTTTAAAATATCTATCATTGTCCGGAACCCGTTTTTATTGGAATAAGAGTATTGAAAAAAAGTCAACAATAATCCGGCGACAGGCGCGGCTGTTATAAACCAGATATTGAAAAAAATATTTTTAATATCGTGGGCGTATAAAAGATTTTGAAATCCAAAAATTAAAATCGAGGACGCAAATACGAAATAAAATGTCGCCGAATAAATTATAAAAAGAAAAACCAGCAGGATTTTAAAACGAAATTTATTTTCTTTTTGGAGTTTCCAAAAATCCGAATCGGCGGGAGTAACGCTCAAAACTTAACCTCGGGTCTTTTTAAAACATCTTCCGATTCAACGTTGAAAAAATCAAACTGTTTAAAGTTAAATGCGTTCGCTATTAAATTTTGCGGAAAAGATTGAATTAAAGTATTGAATTGCATCGCCGAATCGTTATATAATTGTCTTGAAAAAGCGATTTTGTTTTCAGTCGACACAAGCTCTTCCTGCAAATGCATCACGTTTTGATTGGCTTTGAGTTCCGGATAGTTTTCCATTACCATAAACAATGATTTTAACGCTCCGGTCAGCATATTTTCATTTTTAATATTATCGGAAATATTGGCGCTGCCCGCGGCGATATTTCTCGCTTTTATAACTTTTTCAAGCGTTTCGCTTTCGTGTTTTAAATAACCTTTCACCGCTTCTACAAGGTTCGGAATTAAATCGTATCGCCTGTTTAACTGAATTTTTATTTGCGACCAAGAATTTTCCGATTGATTTTTTAAACCTATGATATTGTTATAGATTCCTATGCAATACAAAATTATTCCTATGCAGAGTAAAACAAAGATTCCTAAAACGATTAAAAAAACAGTCATAATCAAAAACTCCTAATAAAAAAATTTAAAATTAAAAACCTATAAAATTTTTTCGAGAATACTTTCATATATTTTCGTTAATTGATGATCGGGATTTTGTAATGAAAAAATTCCTTTGCTTGCAAGCGCCATTAAATCGTCCGAATGAGGAATAACGGCGGCTACGGAACAATTATAAGCGGATTCGACATTGCTTTTTATTTTTTCAAAATCATATTGAACGGGAGTTTTATTTACGATTAGTTCGAGCTGCGGAACCTCGAGTTGTTTGGCGATTTCAACAGTTATGTCGGTTCCCTGATAATCCTGATAATCGGGTCTTAACAGAATCAGAAGAGCGTCAGAAAGCGCGATGGATAAAAGCGTATCGTCGTTAAGGCCTGGATGCGTATCTATGAAAAGGACGTCCAGATTCAAATCTTTTATAGCGTTTTTAAATCCTTCGTTAAGCATATTGACGTCGTATCCATCGTGAATAACTCTGGTAATATCATCAATCTTAATGCTTGATGGAATAAGATGCGCTTCGCCGCCTGAATATATTCCGAGCTGTTTGGTAAGATTATAAGACGCTTGTTTTATTTCGCAGGCGCCCCATAAAAAATCATTCAGAGAGTATTTTATGTCCTCTTTTTTCAAACCGAAAGGAACGTGTATGCCGGGCGATTGAATATCCGTGTCCACGACTCCGGCTTTCAATCCTCGAACCGCGCATAATGAAGCGAGATTTGCAGTGGTGTTTGATTTGCCGGCGCCGCCTCTAAAAGAATGAACGGATATTATTTTTGACATTTGAAACTCTCCGTTTTTAGTTGTTTCTATTTAACCAGATAACCGGCAAAAAGCGTCTAATTGCAAAAAATAACTATCGTTATTTTTACGAAGCAAACGCTTTATTTCTTGGCATTTGCTTCGCTTTTATAAGAATACTTATTAATCCCGAAAACTGCATAAGGATTTTGAAAAATTGTTTAGACAGCATAGAATACTTGTTTTAGACAATTTTTCAAAATCTTAAAAACATATGATTTACGGCTAAAGCCGTAAATTTAAAAAGTTTTCGGGTTAACCCAAAATCATTTAAGGTAAACGCTTGTTCAATCAAACAATGCCTTTTATTTAAATAATAGATAATATTATAAAAAATTCAATATCAAAAAAATATTATAATAATCGTTCCCAAAACAATTCTATAATAAGCGAATACAGACAGTTTGTTTTTTCTTATAAAATTCATAAATAGAGCAATAACTGCGTATGCGGTTAAAAACGATACAAATGTTCCTATAATAAGCGCAGTCCATTCGCCGTTTGTAAATACGGCTCCGCTATTAATGACTTTAATCAGTTTGTAAGCGCCGGCTCCTAAAATCGTAGGTATGGACAGCAAAAAGGAAAATTCCGCCGCGGCTTTTCTGGAGAAACCGCTGAAGAATCCGCCAATTATTGTAGAACCCGAACGCGACATTCCGGGCCAGAGCGCAAGACATTGAAAAACCCCGACTATAAAAGCCTTCAGAAAAGACGCGTCGTGTTCGGAATCGATTTTGACGTTTTTTTCAGAGTATTTCTCCGCGATTAAGAGCAATATCGCTCCCGCTATTAATGCATATGCTATCGGACGCGGTTTCTCGAATAATTCATCGATTTTATCTGAAAATATAAGACCGGCTATAGCGGCGGGAAAAAACGCCGCGCAGATTTTTGCCCAAAGCAAAACATATTTGTCTTTGAAATTGAAATTTTTTATAATGCCGCGGTCCGGAATAATTTTTTTTCTGAAATAGATTATTACGGCTAAAATCGAACCGGACTGGATAACGACTTGAAACATATTTGTGAATAAAATGTTTTTGGAAAGAATAAGATATTTTTCGATTATTATCAAATGAGCGGTAGAAGATACCGGCAGAAATTCCGTTAATCCCTGAATAATTCCGAGTATTATTGCTTTTATTATCATATTAATATTTTTAATGCGTTAGGTTTTAAATTTAAATTGTAATAAATTTTATAATTATAATTACTGGATAAAAATAATTCAAGTTCGCTAAGTATCGATTCGGAGATTTCAAAATACGCTGTTCCGCCGGGTTTGATTATTTTATTTAAAACAGGAATAATAGTTTTATAAAATATGCATCCCTCTGATTCGGCGATTAAAGCCGATTTCGGTTCGTATTTGATTTCCGGTTCGAGATTATCGTATTCCGATTCGGAAATATAGGGAGGATTGCATACTAAAAAATCGAAATCCGGATTTGCGCATAAATTTTGTAACGGTTCGGATAATACGTTATGTTTGACTATTTTAAGACGGTTCAACAGCCCGTAATTTTCTGCGTTTGTATAAAGCGCTTCTAAAGATTTCATTTCTGAATCCGCCGCTGTTCCGGCGGCGTTTCTGAATTTATTTAAAATAGGTATTACAATGGTTCCGGGTCCTGCGCACAAGTCCGCTATTTTATATTCAAAATCCAAGTCTTTATAATCCTCAAAAACAATTTCTATAATCTGTTCGGTTTCAGGCCTTGGTATAAGACAACCGTTATTCAGGAATATTGTTATATCGTAGAAATCTTTTTTTCCGGTTAAATAGGCAACCGGAATTCTTTCGCCTCGTTTTTTCACGAGTTCTCTATAAAAATTAATTGTCGATTCTCCGGTTTCTTCCTCAAGCGCAACGCATAGCTTTTCCCTTGATATGCCCGCCGCAAAACAAAATAATATTTCGGCGTCAAGACGATGCGATTCAATTCCTTTTTTAAAAAAATAACCGTCTGCCCGGTTTAATAATTCTATGGTTTTCATTGGATATTAAGTTGTTCTAAATTTGAAATTACAGTTTGATTTTTTAATAATTCGACCGTTTCAGCGTTATGAGTATAAATGATTTCTTTGAAAAAATCCGATAACCCGAACATTTTGAGTTCTCTTTCGACAAATTGTTTGATATGAGAAGATATTAAAATTAAATCGTATTGATTTTGGATTTTTTTTAAAATATCTTTTAAATTTCGGTTTATACGTAATTCGTTTCTGTCTGCAACCCGCAATTTGTAAAGAATATCATCAAAACGGTTATCGTTTATTATAATATTTTTTTGTAAAAAATAATCTTTTAAGATATCGTATTCGCTGATAGACTGCGATTTTTTAGAAAGAAAAAAGGATTTGAATTCTTCGATAATAAGCGGAATATTGAAATCCGATTCGAGATATTGTTTGAATATCTCAAAAGTAGAATCGGAATAGTTTTCAGTTTTAATCTCGAGAACCGCGTTATAACATAAAATAAATATTTTTTTTGGGGGATTCATTAGCAATCAGGAATTTCCTTTTTGATTTAAGGATATTTGATAAAATAGTATTGCGGCTGATACGGAAACGTTAAGAGATTCGACTGATTTTGAACCCTGTATGCTGACGTAGTAATCTGATAGTTTTAATACGTTTTTTTGTATGCCTTCCCCTTCGCAGCCTAAAATTAAAGCTATAGGAGAAGAAGAAGAAATTTCGGACGGTTCGCATCCGCAGTCTTTTACCGCTGAATAAGCGATGAAATTGTTTTGTTTTAATTTTTGAACAGTATTGGCGATGTTCGGAACAATAGAAAATTTCGCTAATGCAGCCATTCCTGACGACGCTTTAATAACCGTCGAATTAATTGGAGTTTGTCTGTCTTTGGCAATTATAATGCCTGAAACGTTGAAAAAAACGGCAGACCGGATTATGGCGCCGAAATTCTGCGGATCGTTTATATGGTCCAATACAAGAAGAGTTTTATTTTTTGAATTTGAAGATAAAACAGATTTTATAAGTTCGTCGATATGATAAATATTAGACAACTCGATTTCTGCCAGAATGTTCTGATGGTTTAAATTGTTTGCTTTTAATTTTGAATAGAAAAATTTCTGGTCGGTTTTTATTACTTTTATTTTAAAGGTTGTTTCAAAATAAAGTTTGGTTTTATCATCGCAGGAAAAAACGTTTTTTACGTCGGTTTTTCTTCGCGATAAATATTCTGAAACAGGATTTTTTCCGTATATAAACATAGTTTTATTGAATTATAAAAAATATTAGATTTAAAAATATAGTCGCCGCGAGTTCTGAAAAAATTATCCAGAACCGGGACGTGTTAAAAACTTTATCGTCGAATAAATCTCCGTAATTAATTAGTTTGTCGGTTTGAGAATACGATATTACGGCGGCTGTTATAAACGGTAAAAAGTTTATAATCGAGAATGTCAGAAAATGCGAGGATTCCGACGATTCGGCGAACATATAATAAACGCCAACGCTTAATAATGAAATCAAAATCCTGTATAGAAAAAAAACATAAACGGTCATAGATTGAGTTTCGCCGGATTGATTTTGTTTATTCTTTAAATTTGAAGGTATGAATTTGAACGAATTTTTACAATTTGAACATTCTACTATGTCGTTATCGTTGACAAATTTTGACGTTGTTATCAAGGTTTTTCCGCAAAATCCGCATTCCATAAAATTTTCTCCGCATAATTAATATTTAAATTATTTTATATTACGATGCAATCATATTGTTTCATCGCCGCCAAACAGTATATCCGGCAAATCAAAAAAATCAATGGTTAAAGAAGAATCTTCTTCGATTGTCAATATGCAATATCCATGAGTATAATTTGCGTCTTTTGACAGCGATATAGAAGGAACGCTTATTATTTTCGAACCTTTAACATTAATTTTTTCTCCGGGTTTTATAAAATCCTTTCTTAATTTCGAACTGTTTATAATGTAAGCTTGATGGTCTGAACCCGTGAAATATGGGTGTTCAAGCGCAGAGTTGAAAACTGCCTCGAGGTTTTCGTCCGGAGTTTTCCCTATTTCGTTTGATTTCTTTTTTAATTTGGTGATTTTAGCGTAATAAGGATATTGGACGCTTTCGTGAACCGCAGAGAAAAAACCGCAGTCGATTTTTGAAGGCAATTTGAATAATTTATCGTATAAATCCGGATGCGACAATAATTTTTTATAAGCTGTTTCCGCGAGTTCAAGATATGCTTTTTCATAATTATGAATTTCATCTTGTTTTACTATTAGCAAATCATGGTTTCCAACGATTGATGTAATAATTGGATTGGTTAAAACATATTCCAAACATTCGACATAACCGGCGTGCTCGTCCATAATATCGCCTAAATGGATTATGGCTTTAACGCCTTGGCGAACCATTAAATTTGTTATTCTTTCAAGCGCTATAATATTGCCGTGAGAACTTGCGTATATCCCGATTTTGTCGCCGGGATTTAAATTCAAATATTCTACCGCGGGTTTATAACTGTAATTGTCAAGATTTGCGGTGAAAAATTCTTTGATGCTTGTAAAAAAATCTTTTATCATTTGAAATCTTTATTAAATAACGCAAAACTTCCTATCGATGATTCGACGCTTTTTAAATTTTCCTTATAATACTTGAAATTTAAAATATAGTCAATTTGAATATATTCATAAAACATCGGCGAAAATATGAGTTTAATCAAAACGAACGAGTCGTCTTTAACCGGATTTGCCGGAAAAATAATAAACTGGTTTACCATAAATATTTTATTGACGAGCAGTCTGGTGAAATTTATCGAATAATTTTTTTTAAAATATTCCGTTTCTAAACGCTTCGCAAATTTAAGTATATTTGATTCGTTAAAACTGTTTAAACGGGAAACGGATAAGTAAGAAATATTATTTTTAATCGCGTTTTTATCTTGATTTTTTTCTATGGTATCGGCGCGGAATACATTTATGATTTTTGAGTTTATAAACGCGGAAGGGTTTATCAATGAAGTTAAATATTCAGTTTGTTGAAATTTTTCAATGCTTTCCGGTTTAAATTCGACGGGAGTAAGAAAACCGAAAACATATTTATTATTATTTATTTTTATATAATCGCGGTTTAGCAGTTTCTCGTCTACAATAAAATCTACGGAATATGGCTGCGTTCCCGCGTCAAAATCAAAATTAGGTTTTTTTTCAATTTCAATTTTTTCGAAATCGGTATCTGCGCATCCCGCCAAAATCAGCATTAAGCCGAAAATTAAAATAAAAAAAAATCTCTTAAAAAGCATAGATGTTTTTGTAATAAACGATAATTTCGTTCAACATTGATACTCGGTTGATTTTTATGTTTTCGTTTTTATCCATTACCATAACTTCGTTAAAATATTCGTCGATTGGCGCGCCAAGTTCTGAAAGCTTTTTTATCGCGCTTTCAAAATCGTCCGAACGGGTATATTTATCGGTTTCGGATTTTATGTTTAAAAATTTTTCGTAAAGAATCGTTTCGATATTAGCCGTAAAAAGATTTTTATCCACTTTTTTGAACTCGGTTATGTTTTTTAAAATATTGTTTATTCGTTTGAAAGCCGCGCCGACTTTTTCGAGATCATCGTTTCCTTTCATTTTTGAAGCGGCTTCGGTCTTTTTGAAAATGGAATTTATATTAAGCGACGGTTTCGAACCTGCCGCATTTATCGACATATTTATAAAATTCTGCTCAAACCCGTTTTCAAGCAGTATGTTTTCCATTCTGGATTCAAAAAAAATAATTATTTCGGATAAAACTTTTTTTTTATCCGGCAAAGATTTTTTTTTGTAATCATCCAAACATAATTCCAATGATTTTTCAAATACTTTATAAACGTCGATATTAAAACCCGAAGTTCTGATTAGGGCGATAATCCCTCGAGCGGCTCTCCGTAAAGCGTAAGGATCGGCGGACCCTGTCGGTTTTATTCCGAGACAAAAACAAGAAGCGATTGAATCGAATTTATCCGCAAGAGCCGTCAAAATAGCGGGTTTGGTTTTAGGCAATTCTTTAAGATTTCCGGAAGGAAGATAGTGTTCTTCAACGGTTCGGGCTATTTCTTCTTTTATATTTTTTTTGAAAGCGTAATGCGTTCCTATTATTCCCTGCAATTGAGGAAATTCATAAACCATACCGGACGCAAGGTCGAATTTGCAAATTTCTCCTGCTTTCAAACAATCTTCGAGAGTCTCGGCGTCTATGTTTATTTCAACCGATAAATGTTTTATTAAATTTTTAATTCGTCCGGTTTTTTCATAAATTGTTCCGATTCCGTCTATGTAAGTTATTGATTTCAATTTGTCGTTGAAAAAAGAAATGTCTTTTTTTAAATCGTCGTAATAATAAAATTTGGCGTCTTCGAATCTGGCGGTTATGACTCGGGTATTACCGCTTTTAATATTGTCAATATGTTTTTCGGTCATATTTGAAACGCCGATGAAAAAATTTGAAAGTTTTCCGGTTTTTGACGAATATACGGGAAAATATTTTTGATGCTTTTTCATAGTCGAGATTAAAGCGGGTTCGGGCAGATTCAGAAAATTAGCCGGAAATTCGCATTTGAAAGGCGTCGGATATTCGACAAGAAAATTGTTTATGTTGACAAGTTCTTCGTCTAAATCAATTTTGTCTTCGTCCGGATTAATGATATTTTTAATTTTTTCTATCAGTATTTTTTTTCTTTTTGATTTATCCGCTATTACGTAATTGTTTTCAAGTTTGACGAAATATTCTTCGATAGAATTTATCTCTATTTGACCGGAGCTTAAAAATCTATGTCCGTAAGTTTTATTTGACGAATTGATTCCGCCAAGTTCCAATTCGAGAATTTTGTCGTTGCATAAAGCGCAAATCCATCTGACCGGTCTTGAAAAAATAAAATTTTTATCGGACCACTTCATTCTTTTTTTTATATTTAGATTGTCAAGTATGGGCTTTAAATTTGAACGGAAAATATCAAGCGAATTGCAGCCTTTTATTTTTTCATTATAAAACGCGAAATCAACCGGTTTTAATTCGTCTTTCTTTTCAAATGAAATCTCATCGGCTTTTTTTCCGGATTTGTTTAAAAAACTTTCGCCGGCTTTTGAAACCGAACCGTCTTCGTTGAAAAACAAATTTTTCGGGGGACCGTAATATTTTTTTTCTTTATCCGGCTGCGTTTCGATTAATTGTTCGATTATAAGAACAATCCTTCTTGGCGAGCCGGTTGAAATGATTTTTTTGAATTCAATTTCGTTTTCTCTGAAAAAATCTTTGACTGAATCGCCGAATTCGTCGATTATGGTTTCCGCTTCTGAAATAGGAAGCTCTTCAACTCCGAGTTCTAATAATATATCGAACATTAATTGTATTCCTCCGAAAAATAAAACGGCATAAACAAAATTAAAACTTTTTAAACCCGAAAGCTGCAACGCAATAGTGTTTTAACCCGAAAACCGCATAAGGATTTTGAAAAATTGTTCAGACAGCATAGAAT
>DAINAU010000142.1:0-11000 GCA_036733285.1 bacterium | reverse complement strand
GGATGCCATTCATCCGCCGAGTAGAACTCGGCGGTTTTCTGGCATTTTCTATAAAATTATTGTGGTTATGGAATCGCCTTCAAAACATTTGGGAATTAAAAATATTCAAACTATCTTTAAAGAAAATGAACATCGTCTTTATCATAGGGCAAAAGACAGAGATGTTCCGGCAGATAACAATAAATCGGAGCGTGAAATCCGACCTTCTGTTATAGCAAGAAAAGTAAATTTCGGGTCACAATCAGCCGCCGGAGCCAAAGCCCGCTCTACTATAATGACTTTTCTTGAAACAGTTAATAAACGGTTGGATTAAAAAGAAGCTCTATCCGATTGTTTTAAAAATGTATTAGACAAAATTGTTTATAATCCGGAAATTAATCCTTACAATTTATTGCCCAAATAATTTTCCAACAATAACTGAGGCATTACAGAAATATTTTTATTTTTATTGATTTATTTGACTGAATAGTTTAAAATTTCATCGAGTATTTATTTTAAAAACAAACCTTGAGGAAAACTAATGAAATTAAAATCAAAAATGATTCTGCCATCTATGGGCGGTTTGATTATACTCGCTTTAATTCTTTTTTTAACAGCCAATTATTATTCTTATAAAAGCTTTGAATCGACTGTAAAATCAGGAGTTTTGCTGAAAAAAAGCGATATAGAAAAAAACATCGCGTATCTGGCTTATTCGGCTAAAGTGATAGCAGGATGTTTTGCGGGACAAACTTTTGTCGAAGATGCGTATAATAATTTTTATGCGACTAATAACTTTGAAAGCAGTTATGAAATAATGAGCCGAAATTTTACAAAAATTCAAAGTATTCTTGAAAATACAGCCGGATATAAACCCGCTCAAATTCATTTTCATCTGCCGCCGGCAAAATCGTTTTTCCGTTCGTGGACTTCAAAAAACACAGGCGAGGATTTAAGTTCGTTCAGAGAAACAATTTTAAAAGCCAATAATGAAAATAAAACGGTTGAAGGCGTCGAAGTCGGACGCGGCGGCTTGGTCATAAGAGGAATAGTTCCAATTAATTCTATCGCCGGAAAACATCTTGGCAGCGTAGAAGCGATGTTTGATTTAAACGCATTATTAAAAATGATAACTTCGTCTGAAAAAGAAAGTTTCGCAATTTTGCTTCATAAAGATTACGCCGATAAAACGCTCAATACCTACGCCTCAAATCAAATAAAAGATTATATTATTCTCCAAACCGTCAATGATTTCAATAAAAAAAATATTTCAGCGGAAAGGTTAGCCGATGAAATTAAATTTAACGGCGACGATAGTTTTGAAAAATACGGCGGAGCCATTACCTCATATTTTCCGGTCAACGATTATTCAGGAAAAAATGTAGGCGTAATAATTTATCAAAACGACATTTCAGACGGAATATCTGAATTGAATAAAATGAAAACATTGATGTTTCTCGTATCTTTGATAACAGCGGTTATTATAATGCTGATAATTCTGAAAATTCAAAAAACCTTGATAATCAACATAAAAAAAATGTCAGGATTATCAAAAAAAGTCGCTTCCGGCGATTTGACTGAAAGATTAGTTTTAAATTCAGGCGACGAATTATCCGAACTTGCGGATTCGCTTAATCAAATGACTGATAAACTGAACGAAATTGTCAACGGTATGAAATACGCTTCCGGAAAGGTGGAACAAACAGGACTAAACCTCGAACATCAAATAAGGGATATTGCCGCCGCTTCAAATTCGGCTTCAAACAGCATTCAGGAAACTACTGATATGATGAAAGGTTTTGCTTCAAACATTAATAAAATCAGCGAAAATATCGAATCGCATGCAGAATCTGTTTCCTCGATAACTTCTACGGCTACCGAATTATCCGCCACTATAAAAAATATCGAAGTCTCCACGTTCGAGGTGAAAAATTCTATTGACCAGTCTTCTTCGGCTATTGAAGAAATGATGGCTAATATAAAAACCATTACGGAAAGCGTGAATATAATAAACGATAAATCAAAAGAAAGCGGAACATCGGCGTCCGCCGGAAAAGAATCTGTAAAAAAATCAAACGAAGGAATTTTAAAAATTAAAAACGGCATATCGAATTTGTCGACAGTAATAACCGGTCTTGGAATGAAGGTTGGCAATATCGGAAAAATTGTCGAGGTTATCGAAGATATTTCAAGTCAAACTAATTTGCTCGCCTTAAACGCCGCCATCGAAGCCGCCCGCGCAGGCGAACACGGAAAAGGATTTGCCGTAGTTGCGGACGAAGTGAGAAAATTAGCTGAACGAAGCGCTGGCGCAACTAAAGAGATTGCCAAAATTATTTTAGAAATCCAAACTATAACAAAATCTGCCGTTGATTTCACTCAAAACGGAGTTAAGCTGTCTGACGAAGGCGCGGTTTTATCAGAGAAAGTTCAAGTCGCTTTTGAAGAAATTATTGAAAAAGTCAACGGAATAGTAGCGCTTATAAATCAGGTTACGCTTGCTATGAACGAACAAAATCAGGGCGGCGGAGCAATAGTAAATCAAATAGAAAAAATTAAAACCATTACTAAAGAAGTCGCCGCTTCTTCTACCGAACAAACCAAAGCTGTCGAAGATATCGCAAAAGCGATGAATAATCTGAATTTTGTAACCAAGAATATCAAGTCCTCAATGATGGAACAATCATTAAACGCCGATAAACTGAACCAATCGATTTCCTCAATAAATGATTCTGTAAAAATCAACGCTCAATCATCAGAAAAAGTTTTTGCCGTTTCTGAAGACTTGATGCGTTTGACAAAAAAAATGATTAAGAATATCGAAATGTTTAAATTTATAGAAACCGCAAAAATTAATATCGCCGGTTTTGACGAAGCGGACGCGTTTATGCCATGGTCTTCCGAATTAAGCGTAAATATTCCGGAAATCGACGTTCAGCATAAAAAACTTATTGATATAATAAACAGATTTCATTCTTCAATGAAAGCCGGCGCAGGAATCGAATCCATAAAAGATATTCTCGACGAATTGATTCAATATACGATAACGCATTTCGCTTTTGAAGAAAAATTAATGTCAAAACGCGATTTTCCTGAATTAAATTCTCATAAAGAAATTCATAAAAAATTCGTGGCAAAAGCTCAAGAAGCTAAAAATAGTTTTGACTCCGGAAAAGGCGTTATAACCATTGATTTAATGAATTTTCTTAAAGACTGGCTGTTCAGCCATATTATGAAAACAGACAAAAAATACTCCGCTCATATTTTGCGGAAAAGAGGATGACCTTTTAATGAAAAACGAAACTATAATATTATCCGATATAAAACTCGTATTGTCAGAGCCGGATTCCACTCAAACCGAATGGATTGGACAGAATGAAATATTAGAACAGCTTCTCGCCTGCTGGCTGATAATATCAAATTCCGATTATCCTCTTACGCCGAGAATAACCGGCGTTCCGGGAGTGGGAAAAACAACGCTTGCAATGAGCGCCGCAAAAATCAGAAATCAACCCTTGTATATTTTTCAGTGCTCTTCGGATACAAGACCGGAAGACCTTCTTGTTACTCCGGTTCTTGATTCGTGCGGAAAAATTTCATATCACGCTTCGCCGCTTGTAACCGCTATGATTAAAGGCGGAATTTGCATTCTTGACGAAGGCAATAGAATGAACGAAAAAAGCTGGGCGTCGTTGGCTCCGCTGCTCGATTATAGACGATACGTTGAAAGCGTAGCGGCCGGCGCGACTATCAAAGCTCATCAGGAATTCAGATGTTGCGTTACAATGAACGACGACGAATCGACTTATCAATTGCCCGATTATATCCTGTCCCGCTTGAATCCCGAGCTTGAACTCGAGTTCCCGAATAAAAACGACGAAATCAAAATCTTAAAATATCATCTGCCTTTTGCGGAAGACGAATTGATTGAAACTACGGTTGATTTCCTGCAGGAAGCCCATTCGCTAAAACTTGATTATTCCACAAGGGACGGAATAAATATTGCCCGGTATTTTATGAAAAGAATGACGCAGAACAAAAACAATCCGGTTTTTCAAAACTCGGCTTGGACTGAATCCATTATGAAAATTCTCGGCAAGGAAGCGGTTGATTTGAAAAAACTCGCCGATAAAAAAATGAAAGAAAAAAATAATTATTACGCTCCGATAGGTCTTGAAGATATTTTTTTTGACGATAATTTCTCAAGCCCTAAATAATGAAAATGAAATTCCAAATCTCTGATTTTTTAAAAATCTCGCCTAAAACGGATTGTCTTCCAGTTATTTTCGGAGACGGCATTTTTTCTGAAATTACTAATTCGGTTCTGCTTGATACTAAATACGACGCGGTCGCTTTGCCGCTTCCCGCATCGTTAAAATCCGCTTACTCGGAAGCGGTTAAACTGCTTCCTGAAATCTACTGCGCGGGTTATTGCGAAAGTTCCGGCGACAGATTCGGTTATGCGGTTTCAAGTCCGTGCAATGCCGCGGCTATGGCGGTAAAAATTTGCATTGAAGAAAAAATCCCGTTTTTTTTTATTGATTACGACGCCGAACCGTTTGTTGAAAATGACATTGATTTTCCCGACTCTTACGCGCTTCGCGGATGCGATTTGAATAAATTTTACGCGGTAACTTCCTTGAAATCCCTTGATTTGAAAAAATATCCCCATCTCCAAAACAGAGCTGATTATATGGCTCATCAGATTCATATTCTCGAATTGGATTTTAAAAAAATATTATTTATTCCTTCTATACATTACTGGATTTACGTTAAGGATTCTTATTTGAATTTACATAAGCCGCCTGTTTTTTCCGACCAATTAAACGATTTCAGTTTTTCTGACGCAGGCTCTTTATTCGCCATAGATAAGAATTCTTTAAGTTTTGTTCTCGGAGAACTTCCCTACGCAGAATATGTATTTGAAAAAAACAGAAGCGCTTTATTGGACGGCAGGTTCAGATTCCCTGATTTTATTAAAGAACTTCTCATTGAAACAAGAAATAAATATAATTCTAAATTCAATCTCGTTTCCTCCAAAACAACTTTGAAATCCTATAATATCCTTCTCAAATACATTAGAAACTTAACGCTTATCAGAAACAGACTTACTCCTGATTTATATACGATAATAACAGCCGCAAAACAGACAATCAACGATAATTTTGCTATAGAACTCGCTGAAACGGCGAAATTATACGGATATGCGGATGAACGGCAAGAATCGGACAATATTTATAACGAAACGCAATCGCTCAAGTTTAATATAGGTTGCGTTATGTTTGAAACCGGAGAAAAACTGAAATCTTTCAACAGATTGGACGGCAGAAAATTTTTCTGGCAAAACGTTAAACTCAAAAAAAAACCTCTTTCCAGAGAAAAACAAAAAAAATATAAAATGTTATGGAATCCAAACACGGTTTGCTCATGGCCGCCCGAAGACGTAAAAATTGAAAATTTTAATAATTACGTCAGAAACTACGCCAAATCTGTTTTAAACGACAATCATTTCAAATCGGAAAAATTTTCAACTTCTTTTAAAGACGGTCTTGATATGCGGGAAACCCTGAAAAACTGGCATAAAAATGAAATTTACGTTAAAGAAATTCCTAATGTCAGGGGAAGCGTCGACACAGTTTTGATTTTTTTTGAATATCCGCTCGACCACGAAAAATATAATTGGAAATGCACTTTATGGGCGGAACACGACAAAGAATCAACTCTCTCTGTTATAGCCACGGATTATAAAGACTGCATAATTGGTCCTGGAATCGGCAGAATGCAATACGGGGCTATCGCGATGTGGTATCCGCCGAGATTCTTTAAAGATATCTGGGGCGATCCGCTGTTTCATAAATATTCTGCCGCCGAACATAGAATCGCGGCGGGCGCGCTTCACTATTCAAATGAAAAATACTGCGTTATTATTTCTCCCGAAAAACCCGACCTCGTTCTGCGGCAATTAGCCAAACAATTCAAACGCAAATGGATTTATATTCCGCTTTCTAAATTTTCCGGCAAAACAATAGAAAAACTCCGCGAAGCTCACATATTAAACGGTCATAAAGTCAGAACTTACGCCGCAAATTATATAATATAAACATTATGCCGTTCAAAAGTCCTTGTTAAAACCGTTAAAACGGTTTGTTTTTTGATTTTTTTATTCCACAGGCGGTTGCCTGCGGTTATGTGAAATTCGACCCTTATCATGGTCGAGGAGACGAAGATTGATTGCGCGGTTTCCATAGGTTGCGCCTATGGTTATGTGAAATTCAACCGCATTCGCGGTTGTCGATTGAACGAAAAAATGTGAAATCAAATAGCGACTCTGAAAGTGTCGAAATTCACATGCCGCAGATGAAATCTATGGAAACAAAATGAAATAACGATGATTCGGGAAACAAACCTGAAAGGTTTGAATTTCACATAGCCGTAGGTTAACTGCGCAAAGCGCAGGAAAACCTACGGAACGAGAATGACATGCAGTTTTCGGGTTGAAGGATTATCCGAATTTAAATTCTCCGTATTTTTAAAAATTATTATGGAGTTTCGGCAAAGTTTTCGGTTATCGCTTTTACGTCTATAAAATTTTCCGGAGTTCTAAAAGACGAAATAAAACTTATCAGAATTAAAAACAAAAAAAACAGCCAGATATTCTTTGATTTAACAGAATTGGATTTTTTAGACAACAAATAAAAAAATAAAAAATATAAAACAAAATAAACCGATTCGACATATTTAAAAAACGAAAACTCCGGAAAATACGAATATAAAAAAATCGCTAAAATCAAAACAAGAATTACCGGTATAATTAATATCGGATTTTTTTTAGCTCGTTTGTTTTCAATATATTTGCGTATTCCGAAAAACATATAAACGCTTAATGAAGGAAAAAATATTAGAACGAATATTTTCAGAACTTCTTTTTGTAAACTAAATATTTCCGGCAGGAAACTATGAAAAAAAACCGAAGAAATCAAAACGGTTCCGGCGCATAAAAACAGCGCCGAATAAAATCCCGAAACATTGACGATATATATTTTTTTAATGTAAAACGCCCCTGAAACCGCGTATATTACACAACCTAAAATTGAAATTACAAGCAATTCGACAGATATTATATTTTCATTTAATAAAATATTTCCGCCGGAAATATCATGACCGCGCAAAGCGAATAATACAGGCGAATTTATTATTGAATAAACCGCCGCATAACAAAACGGCAACAAAATTTTATTTGGCGATTTGTTTGAAAAAATTTTATATTTTTCAGGACTTATAAGTTTTAAAGATAATAACGAAAATAAAATAAACGATACTGAAATAAAAAAATATATTAACCCCAGACTCCGGCTGAAATGCAGACTGAAATTCCAATAAAAATTTAAAGATAAAAAAAACGAAGTCATTATAAAATTGAAAATATTCGGGCTGAACAATAAAAATTTCACAAGATAATAAATAATCCAGCCGGAAAAAATAAAAACTGAAATATAATTAATATTAATTTTCATAAGTTGAAATACTGAAATTGACGCGAAAAAAATCAAGATTAAAATAGAATAGAAATTAAGTTTTCCGATTTTTTTCAATAAAAAATAATATCCTGATAATAAAATCAGAAAATTAATAACAACTGCGGAAAATAAATACGCGTATTTAAAAGACATTCCTAATCTTTTAAAAATAGAATTGAAAAGAATCGTTATCAAACCGTTTGGAACTGATAAAACCGCAAAGCTTGATTTTGAAGAATCATTGAAATACGGGTTTGAAAAAAACTTTTCTAAAGATGATTTTTCAAGAATTTTATAAGATATTCGGTTTTGACGCGATGAAAAAAAAAGCTCGTTTTCAAAAATCAGTTCTGGATAAAAAAAAACAAATATAAATATTACAGGCAAAAATATTTTTAAAAAAAATTTTAACATTTTAGCTATTAGAAACTATTCATAAAATAATATTTCCGAAAGATTATTTTACATACAATTTATCCGAACAAAAAATTATTTGCCCGGAAGCAGAGATTTTGCGGTCAAAGCAAGCTTTTTTTCTTCATCGGATTCAGGAATCAAAACCGCGTTATGCGGAGCCGGTTTTCCGTTTTCATCCAAATTGACGAAAGTAATGAATCCGTCGACCGCGGCTTCGGTTTCATCGTTTATTAGAACCTTGATGTAAGCGGTAATGCTTGTTTTACCCGAATAAACGGCTTTGCTTGAAAACCTTGTTATATCGCCGCGTTGAACCGGTTTTTTGAAAAGCATCCCGTGAATTTTGACGCAAACAATATTTTCGGGTTTCAAATAATGCGCCGCGGCGATAAAACCGGATTCGACAAACCATTCCGAAGTTCTGCCAGCAAACAAAGTTCCGTGATGATTTAAGTCTTCGGATTTGACAAGACGGTAAGAATTAAATTCTTTCATAAACGCATTTCCAAAAAATTGTTTAAAATTTTCAAACCGCCGTTCTGACTTTTTTCAGGATGGAATTGAACCGCGCTTATATTTTCTTTCGCTATCGAAGAACAATAATTTTTTCCATAATCCGTTAAAGTTAAAATATTTTTTTCCGATTCGGGTATGCAATAATAAGAGTGAACAAAATAAAAATATTCGGAAGTTTTTATTCCTTTCAATAAAGAGCTTTCCTTTTGAATTGATACTGTATTCCAGCCCATTTGCGGAACTGCAAGTTCGGAATCCGCAAACCTCTCAACTTTGCCGCGCAAAATTCCCAGTCCTGAAACTCCCGGGTTCTCCGAGCTTTCCTCAAACAATATCTGCATTCCAACGCAAATTCCAAGAAACGGCTTTCCCGATTTTATAAATTCTTTTATAGACTGAATCAGATTCAAACTTTTCAGGTTATCCATTGCGGAACCAAAAGCGCTTACGCCAGGCAAAACGAGTTTGGAACTTTTTAAAATTTGTTCGGGCGTATTAATGGAATCGACTTCGGCTCCAATAAATTTAAAGGCTTTTATTACGCTGCCGATATTTCCAATATTATAATCTATAATCGAAATTTTATTCATTTTCGCTCAATTTATTTGTTAAGCAGCCGGATTAAATTTTGAGTCGACGCGCTTAAAACTTCTCCGCTTTCAGTCAAATCCTTGCTTTTCAATAAAACCTTGTCGGATATGTCTTTCAACCTGTCGGTAATGGACACTATGCTCGACACAACCGACGACTGTTCTTTAACTGAATCCGAAATATCGATTATTGAATCGTTGGTTTCGGTTATCGACGAACTTATTTGTTTGAACGCATGCGTGGATTTTTCCGTAAGTTCAACTCCTTTCTGAAGAAGGTTAATTCCGTTTTTCATTGAATTCGACGATATTTCGCTTTGAGTTTTAATTGTATCGACAAGCATTGAAATTTCTTTGACCGACTTTTGAGTTTGTTCGGAAAGTTTATTCACTTCGTCTGCGACGACCGCGAATCCGCGTCCCGATTCGCCGGCTCGCGCCGCTTCAATAGCGGCGTTAAGCGCAAGCAGCGACGTTTTTTCGCTTATGCTCGTTATAATATTTACTATATTGCTTATTTTTCTGCTGCTTTCGTTCAACTCCTGAAGTTGAGCCGCAGTTTTTTTCATAGCGTCGTTTATTTCCTCCATACTTTGAAATAATTCGGAAATTACTTTGCAGCCGTCTTCCACTGTTGAATTTACTATTTGAGCGTTTGATTTTCCTTTATCGCAGTTGTTTCCAATATGTTGAATTGAAGAAGAAAATTGAGTTAACGCCGTATTGACGTCGTTAACCAAAAACGATTCTTCGCTGCTCATTTTTCCATATTCGGTGGAAATTACGGAAATAGAATTCGTTACCGTCTGAAGATTTTTTGACGCGTCTTCAACCTGTTTTATAACCTGTTCGAGATTTGCGATTAATTTCCGCAAATTAATGGTCATCGTCGAAAAATTATCGCCCACTTCTCCCGGTAATTTTAAATCCAAAATTGAATTGTTCAAATCGCCTTTAGCAAGCGCCGCCGCCTGTTTGGAAATATTCTGAAGCATAGTGACAACATCCGCAAACGCCGAACCGAGAGTTCCCTTATGTTCGATTGACAGCCGTCTGTCGCTTATATTTCCCGTGGAAATAATTTTCGCCTGTTCAGCTAACGTCCTTAAATTTTTTATCATATCGGAAAACGCTTCGCCAAGCGAACCGCTCGCATCCACTATGAGTTTTTTATTCTCGAGTTCGTCTTTAGCTATGATTTTCGCCTGCTCGGCAAGCGCGCGCAGTTTTGTTACCATTTCGGAAAAAGCTCCGCCCAGCGACCCTGAAATATCTATTCTTAAATTTGAATTATATAAATCGTCGTTTGCAATCAAGCGCGCCTGCAGAGCGAGATTTTTTAATTTTTCTATCATTACGCTGAATGATTCGCCTAAATCGCCTTTAATCTTTTCATTAAGTTTTTCGTCTTCAAGATTATCGTCGGCTATCAATTTCGCCTGAATAAGTATTTTATTCAAACCGTCGAGCATTTTATTAAAAGCCGAAGATATTTTCCCTGTTTCGTCGTTGGATTTAACTTGAACTTTTTCAAGCTGAAGTTTTCCGTCGGCAATGTCGTTTAATAGCATCGTGATTTTATTTAAAGGTTTGGCAAGCAGTCCCCTCATTAAACAATAAATTATCAACGCCATTATTATAATCGCAGTAACCGATAAAATTCCTATTGTTGAAATAGCCGAATTTACTTTTTCTTTCACCATTTGATCAATCTGATTCTGAGAATCTATGAGTTTTTGAGTCTGATTTTCAATCGATTTTTTTATATAATAATCATAAAAACCGATATATATAAATCCTTTTTTCTCGCCGGTTGTCGCGTCCACAAGCAGCTTCTCGAATTTTATTAGAGAATACTTCTCGGTCAATTTCGGAGCGAGTTCTTTCATTGACATGCCTTGCAGAAAAATTTGATTGACAAACTCGTTTTTTTCGTTTAAAAACGACGTCAATGCGTTTCCCGTCATATCCGTTACATATG
>DAINAU010000141.1:0-11002 GCA_036733285.1 bacterium | reverse complement strand
AGAAACCGCTTTTAAGCGATTCCAATTGGAATCGCTACTTCACTTTACATCAAATGCATTATCTGGGTTTAATCTTAAACTTTTAATAAGTTGAGGAAATCGCGAAACGATTTTCGAATATTATATTTATAGAAAGCCGAATTTCCGGAAAAGGATTATGAGCAAATTATACGGCTATCCCTTTTCCGATGAAATTCGGCTTAGGAGTTTGGGATTAATTATTCTTCGTTTAACGTTAATCGTTTAAAAACCGAGATTATATTCTCAGGTATAGACGCCAGTTTGCTCTCGGAATTGACGCAGGCGCATTTTGTAAAACCTTTGACGACCAGTCTTCCGTCCTGGTTAAATATCTCGTTTGCTATTGTAAAAGTTTTTTTTGAATATTCCAATAATTGAGAATAAATTGTCAGCGTATCATTGTATTTTGCGGAATATTTATATTCGATTGAATTGGAAACGACGATAAAAATTATGCCCCTGTTATGATATTCTTCAAGTTCAATCCCGTTATCGCGCATAAATTCGGTTCTGCCGATTTCAAAATATTTAAGATAATTCGCATAATAAACCACTTTACCGCAATCGGTATCGCCGTAATAAATTCTAATATTAACTTTATGTTTTTTTAAAATGTCTTGTTCCATTTTCATTCAATCCATTTAATGCAGTTGGAAAAAGTGGAGTTTTTCAAAACATTGCCGCCCGATTGTTAAAACTTCTCATTTTTATCAATAGAATATCCGGTCAATCTCAAAGCGGCATTATCCGTGCTCAACGCGTTCCATATCAATACTGCTATTAAAATAATCAAAATAAAAATTATATATTTTATAGGCGAAGGCAAAAACAAATAAAATAAAAATTTTTGAACGCGTTCGCTGTAATATAATTTTGGAAAATACCGCCTGAAAAATTTTTTTAAAATTGAATTCATTATACCGATTTTTTTAACAGTAGAATTTTATTTTCGTCGATTCCGAGCGATTTGAAATATTCTTTTTTTTCTTCTTTAACCGCAAAAACTCTTTTAAACTCCGCCATTTTGCAATTTTTAAAAAACTCGTCAAATCCGCATTCGCATTTTTGTTTCATCGCGTCGAAATCTTTATGAATGCCCCCGTAAGACTCCGAAGACAGCGCTGTCAGATATATTTCTTCAAAATCTTTAAATTCGGCTTTTTCGAAAAATACTGTTTTATCAAAGCTAATATATTTCAAAACCAAATCGGGATATTTTTCCCACATATCAGTTTGTCTAAAGATAACGTCGTTTTTTAAAACGCAGTAAGAGGGATGGACGGCTCTGTATTTTTTTCCGAGTTCGATTTTACTTTCCTCGTTATAAACGATTCCTTTTCTGAAAAATAATTCTTCAAGTTTTCCGCTTTCGCAAAACGCGGAATTTGGAAACGAAGGTTTTGCCGTAAAAATAAATTTCAATAATTCAGGATTATTGATTTCAATTTTTTTTCCTTCAATAAATGAAATAGTTTCGGACAATTGTTCTTCTTTATACATTTCGATTTTATTTTTATCTATCGAAGATATTTTATCAATTTTATTTTTTTCAAAATAAAACAAATGCAGAACGCAATCAAACTTTAAACTGAAAGTATTTATCCCGTCGACCGTTCCAAGATAAAACGCGGTTTTATCATCGATTTTATAAGCAAGACCCTTTTGAAAATTAATAGTTTTCATAATAAGCCCCCTTTATAAAAATTTTTAATAAATTCCAGTCCGGATACGCAATCTTCAGCCGGATTTCAGAGGAAAAAGATTATAACAAAAAATGTTTCATTCTTTTTCCTGAAATTAAACCGGATTTCATTTAACCAATATGCAATCTATTCCTCGTCGTCCCTAAAATTTTTTTTTCTTTTTCCTTTTTTTCTGGTCGATTTTCTTTCTTCTGTAGCCGAATCCTTATATTCTTTATAAGCTTCTTTTGCGTCTTTATTTCTTTTTTTGTAAAAAGAACTTTTCTGAAAATCTTTATCAAAATAATCGGAGCCTTTTCCTAATACGCTAACATACATAAGATTTTTATAACTCGTATGTTTAGGCCAGTATAAAGGAGCGAGCCGGCAATAGTCATTTACATCCTGCTCAAATTCAAACGGTATATTTTTTTTGATGTCTTCAAAACTTTCATTTAGAATTTTAAATAAATCAGCGAGCGTCTGATCGCCTTTTTCAAGGTTTTCTTCAGTTATATCTACAGCTTTATCTTTATTGTTCACTTCAATTATCTCGTAATCGTTTCCTTTGTCAAATTTTGGATAATATTCCATATCTCCGTAAAGCGGCTGACCGTCCACCATAACCAGATTAACGTCTTCCATAGCCGATTTCAATACCGATTTATACGGGTCGTCGTCTTTCTTTTTCAATACGGTAATATCGGCTCTCAGTCCTTCTTTTATCTGACCGACGAATTTATCATATCCGCATATAATCGCCGGATATTCCGTCATCATAGATACGATTTCTTTCGGGGATATCATATTATCCAATTCCTTGGCGTTATACTCTGCCACGACTTTAGCTTCATACAAAATATTAGGAGAACCCGAAGGACCCCAATCAGGCGCAAAAGAAATATGTTGTTTGGGAACGCCGTGTTCCCATGCCCCTTTTATATCCGTGGTTTTATTGTAAAGCATTAAATTAGAAAGAGGCGACCACACTACTTTCATTCCTGATTTTGCTATATCGTTCCAATCGTCTCCGCGCAACGCTGTGGAGTGTATTCCGATAAACTCTTCCCGTATCATATCAAACTCTTTCATTCTCAAGTATTCATCTCTGATTTTATCGTCGATTCCCTCGCAGAAATGTATGATATACCTTTTTGTTTTTTTGCCGAATGAATCCAGAACTTTATCCCGCTTAGCTTCGGTTTTTTCTTCGTTGCCTTTCCACCACATATTTACGGGCATAACCGACTGATTAATGTGATCCACTCCGAATAAATTTCCTTTGTTTTCAACGTTTCTGCATAAACCGTAGCTTCCCGCTATTTCTCCGTTGTATCCCTGCATCATAGTGGCTCCGCCCATTAGTCCCTTTAGCTCTCCGTATTTCGTAACTTCAACCTGCATATCTTTGCAGTCTTTGCTGAAATAAAAATTCATTTTTTTCCAATCGTAATATCTCGGATCTTTTGGCCATACGTCGCGGTTCGGATATAAATCGTAAGTGGGTTTCCATAAATCGAACGCATTGTAATGAACGTGATTATGCAATTCAATAAAACCGGGATAGATATAATTTCCGGTTAAATCTATTAATTTATATTTTTTCGGAAGATTTGAAGAAGAATAATTCATAACTTTTGTTATTTTTCCAATCAATTTATCTCCGGTCTTTCCGCCCAAATTTTCATTTCTGTAGTCAATCAATATCAAACCGTCTTCGATAACCTTGGACGGAGTTATAATCGTTCCGCGCAGCGCGACCGATTTATTCTGCAATGTTTCTTTTCTCGGTTTATCGTCCGCAGGTTTTAAAGAGTCTATTACTTTTTTATTAACTCCGTCTTTTAATTTGAAAAAATCTTCGGCTCCGGCAAAATCTTCGGTTATGTCGGTTTTAACGTCTTTGGAATCGTAGTCTTTATAATCCGCTTTCGCGTTTTTTATTTCTTCGCTTACTTCTTCTTCCACAAACTCATTTTGATTTGATCCATTAGCGTTGTCTTTTTTTATTTTTCCGCTTTCAACCGGCGAATCATTATTCGTCGAATTCGAGCAGCTCATATAAATTGACAAAGCGAATATTATCAAAGTCAATAGTTTTAATTTTCGTTTCATTAAAAAATCATCTCCTTAATTTTTATTCAAAATCCGAATCGTCGACATTTTGTCGAATCCCTGACAAGTCAAAATCAAAAACAGATTCGTCGACCGGTTTATTGACCATAAACTCCTTAAATAAAATTTTAAATCTATAAAGCTTATCAACGCCTTCTGTAAACAACTCCGCGTCGATTTTTTTCAAATCCAATGTTTTTTCTTCAAAGACAACGTCTATATTTTCTTTGCGTTCGTTTGTTAAAGTTAAAACATATTCTTTCTTATTTTTTTTTAATTCTTTTATTTTGTATTTTTCTAAAATATCATTTAATTTATAATAGTCAAGTAAAAAATTCTGAAATCTGAATTGTTTAAGTTCTTCGCCTGTAAGTTTTGAAACGTTATTTTTTAATAAAATTCCCGCTTTGTCATAATGGACTATAAACTGGTCGCCTCTTATTAAAGTGGTGACGGTTTCAGATTCGTCAGTCAAATTTTTTCTTATTTTATCTCCTGATTTCCAATATGAAATATTCAACGGAACCGGATTGTTATCCTGATCAAATCCGTTAGTTACAATCGAAGCGTATAATGTTTTTATATTATTAGACTTTTGTTCTAATTTTTTGATAAAATTGGAAATCTCATCCGCGTTAGTTCCGGCGTTTGATATAAAAAAAAATAACGCTATAAAAAAGATTATGTGTTTAGTTTTCAAAATTTTACCTTTCAATTAAATATCTTGCTTTTTAATTCAATTTTTTCAATTGAATGTCATCTCCTTTTAATTCTATTTTTTCAATTGAATGTCATCTCCTTTTAATTCTATTTTTTCAATTGAATGTCATCTCCGCTTCCTATAATCTTATCCGGACCGGCGCTGAACAATACGTATCCGCCTTTTTCGTTCGCATAATAGACAAGAGGCGTTCCCCATGGATCGGTTTCCGCAGCCGCGGCTTCTTTTAAGGTTTGAGGAATTTTTCCATTTAAGGTTTCAAAATATTCAATAGCTCGCTGAATTGTTTTTATATCAAATACCGCCATTGTGGTTCTTGCAGCGTCCACAGTCAAATCCGGACGCATCATGGCAATTTCAAGATTCAAAAAAGGTTTAACCGTTTCAAGTATCATTTGCGGTTCCATCGGCGGTCTTCCCGGTTTGACTAAAGTTCTCTGATTCTCTTTAACCGATATTTCTTTACCGGAAGCCGATACGGAAACCGCTCCTTTCAAAACGTTTATTTCATCTTGAGCCGAAGATGTTTCTACGCTGAATTGCGTGCCTCTAACTCCGCAAACCGACGTCTGAGTGATAACTTCAAAACTCATATTATTTTCATTTGCCGTATTTAATTTTGCGGCAAGTTTTCCCGAATGAAGTTTTATCGAAACAATCCCGTCTTTTTTTGCAGTCTCAAGTTTCGTCAATTCGATTTCGGAAAGAGGTTTAATTCTGATAACGTCGTCGGTTCCGGCGATAATGTCAACTTGCGAATTTTCCCCTGCTTTTATCACGTCGCCGGCTAAAACTTCTTCTCCGGTTTTTAATTCTAATTTTTTTCCGTCTCTTAACGTTTCAACCGTTCCGGTTATTGATACTCTTACTCCGGTCTTAGACGTATTGGAAGAACAGGCAAACGCAGACAAGCATAAGAATAACGCCAAAAAAATTTTTACATTCCGGTTATTCATAATGGTCACGCTCCCGCAATAAAAATTATAAAAACGCTAAGCAGCCTGTAAAAAAATCAGCGAAATATTATATAAAATATCTTCAAGTTTAAAATCCAGATTAACCTGATGAAGTCTCAAATTCTCATTTTTTTCAATATATTTATCATTAATTACAGTCGGCGATTTGATATTGCATTTTACGCCCATATTATTCGACAGTATGGTGGTAGTGTTCCCCAATACCATATTCACAAATTCTTTCAACGCTTCAAAAATATTTTCTTCGCTCAATTCGGAAATCTGAGCGAAAGACCACATTTCTTTAGCGATAACTTTTTTTAATTCCTCGTCGAAATTCAGAATCGCGGAACCTTTAATATCGCCGACTACGCTCACCACTATCGAGTTCATAAAATGAAATCTGTCGATATCGCTTATCTGATATTTCAAATCGGACATTTCAGCTTTAATAATTTTTCCAAGAACAACGCTTATGGCTTTAGCTATAGCGAGTTCAAATTTTTTCATCGAGGCGGAAATTATGAAAGAATCCAGCTTTTTCTTTATATGACTCTTTAAATCGCAGAATTTCAACCGCAATTGATACGTCCTTAATTTTAGCTGCTGGCATTCTACAACTTCTATTTTAAAAAATTCTTCTCCCGCTATTTCAGGAAATTTCGCATCGTATAAAAAATTTTCAATTAAATTTCTATTAGCCGATACGATTAAAAATTCAGAGTTTGCGCTTAATAATTCGCAATCCAATAATTCATTTTTGTTTCTAATTTGAATTTTCAATCCCATAATTCCAAACCGGAAATTCCGGAGTAAAAAAAAATTTCAGATAAATTTCCAACAACCCGATAAAAAATAATTTGAAATTATTTTCACGGATTATAGACTATTTTTGCCTGCGCTTTCAGAGAATCTATCATTGATGCCATATATTTTTTCTGGTCAGAATTATATAATTCGGCTTCAATCAACGATTTCATTTCTTCATATGGAGCGATTCCGGCTTTATTGATTTTTGTCACTTCTATCAAATGATAACCGAACGAGGTTTTAATTAAATCGCTTATTTTGTTTTGTTTTAACGAAAATACTCCTTTCTTGAAATCGGGGTCGATTTGCTTCGCATTCATAGTTATTCTCTCGTTTGATTGTCCGCTGAAATCTTTTAACTGACCGCCGAAATTCTTACTCGGGCAATCCGAATATTTCTGAGCGAGCGTTTCAAATTTAGCGCCTCCGAGTATTTGTTTTCTGATTGATTTCAATTCGTTTATTTTTTCGTTGATTTCAAGAGAATTCGAATCTTTGCTTATTACCTTCAAAATGTGTCTTACTTCCCTTGATTCGGGTCTGTCAAACATTTCTTTATTCTTATCATAAACCTCTCTTATTTTTTCTTCGGAAATCGCAGGAACTTTTTTCAATTCATCCTGAACAAACTTGATGACCATATAATCGCGTTTAAATTTTTTCTTATATTCTTCTTCGTCCTTGAAATCGTATTGTTTTAAAGCTTCCTGAAATCTTTTCTGATCTCCTCCAAAACTTTTTTGAATTACATTGTTATATTCCAGCATTATCTCCGAATCTGAAGCCGTTATGTTCTTTTTGGCAATTTCCTGTAAAAATAATTCTTCCGCTATCGCTTGTTCTAAAGCGTTTTTATAAAACCCGTTTTTTGCTTCAGCCAGTTGCGTATCCGTGGCAGTCATTCCGCGCTGCTGCATTTCAATCAAATTTCTTTGAAACATAATATCCGCGTTCTTCCTGACATTTTTCTCATATACAGGAACGTCGTTCACCTTGACGACAATTTTATCGGATACGGCGGACTGCGCGGCGGCATTATCTTCTTTTTTGCCGTCCGATTTGCAGCCGGAAAAATAAATTCCCGAAAATAAAAGAATTAAAGACATTCCGAAAATAATTAACTTGATTTCCCTTTTTTGCATAAAAAATACTTCCTTAAAATTAATAAAATTTATTATAAAACTATATCATATTTGGAAAAAAAAAACAAGGTTTAATCAATCCAAAAATTATTTCAGGGTAAAATTCTACTTATTGACAAATTTCTTAAATCGTTCGGTTAAAACCGCGCCGGAATCCGAATTATAATTTAAGGATATATTCGACCGCAATTTCTCGCTACGGTCGGCGGCCGACGGATGCGTTGAAAAAAATATTGATTTTTTTTTGCCGGTATGAAGATTCAGAATATTTAAAAACTCAAGCAGCCCCAACGGATTATATCCGGTTCTGACGCAGAGTTCTACTCCGGCCGCATCAGCTTCAAATTCAAATGATTTATCAAGACCTTTTTCAAATAATGTCTTATTTACTTCTCCCATTATTTCAGTATATTTGCCGGCGTCTTTTTTGGCGGCAGTCGCCGAAAGTTTCGCTAAATTTTCAAGAAATTTCCCCCGCTGTAAAGTTTTTAAAATATGTCTTTGAGTTATATGCGCGATTTCATGCGCAAGAACTCCCGCTAATTGCGATTCGTTTTGAATAATTCTTAAAAGTCCCTTTGTTATAAAAACATAACCGCCGGGCGCGGCGAAAGCGTTGATTTCATCAGAATTCAAAACAAGAAATTTAAATTCCAGTCCTGTATTATCCGAATATTTGACTATTGATTGCCCAACCAGATTCACATAATCATTTATGATTTCGTTATTGTAAGCGCCGTCATATCTTTGAATAATCTCAAGCGCAAGCGAGCCGCCGATATCGTTTTCTTCTTCTATGGAAATTTCTTGTTGAGATTTTATAACGCCTACGCTCGAACTGATTATATCAAGCGTTTTATCCTTGATTCCGAATTTTTTGCCTAATTCAAGCAGTCCCCCGCTTTTATCCGATTTTTCATTATCGACAGTTTTATTATCTTTGTCTTCCGTAAATAAATTTGTATCGGAAGTTTCAAGCGGCGCTTTTTCTTCAGATTGAGCGGTTTCTTCTTTTAATTTCTTTTTAATGCTTTTTTCAAATTTCTTGAAAAAATTCGCGGAATTTGCGGAATTAAAAACCGCCAATGTAAATATTAAAAATAATATTAAATTTTTTTTCATAAAATTATTTCCGCCCGATTTTTAGCGTTTAATTTTTAAAACCGGTTTGCAATTTTTTATCGTTTAATTTTTAAATCCGGTTTATTAACGTCTTCGGTTTCTATGTATTCGCCGAGTTTCCCCTGTTTTAAAAATGAATCAAGTTCGGAATCTGTTATTTTATGTTTTTCCATTTTCTCGGCTGTTTCAACTGTTTTTTTTGAAATTTTATTGGTTGCAGCGTATTGTTTTGAAATTTCGGTTAATCCTCTAACGTTAGCTTTTGTCGAAGAATCGCGACTTGCGTAATTATCGGTAGTCAAATCGTCCAAGAATTTATCCGAAGTTTTTTTCTTTGCCGGCGCCGTTGCGGTCAAACTGAATTCAAATATCCATCCGAATTTTTTATCAAAGGTTTCCGCATAAACAAATCTTCCTATTTTTTTACCCGCGTTCACGGAATCGTTTTTTTTCAGAATTTTTATAACCTTGGAACCGGCGTTGTTTGAAGCAAAGACTTTAACATTATCGGTTTTAGCGAACATTTCCAGAGCAGTAGAAGGAATTACTGTCATATATAAAAATAACAGTTGAATAAAAATGATTTGAAAAAATTTCATAAAAACCTCTATCCTCCTTTTTTTGTCGCATTTTCAAAGACGTTATTTATTATTATTTGAAAGTCAAAAATCTTCTGCTGACTTTTTCTATGGTTTTCAAATCTTCGTAAAGTTCTTCAACCTGACTTTCATTTAATCTTAATTTCATCAACTCTTTCAGATTCTGCTTTATCGCTCTGTATTGTTCAAAATACGCCTCGGATGTTTTATGTTTAATCGAACTGATTTTTTCTTCGAGAACCGCGGTATCGTTCAACATTATCGTTTCCAGCGGAGACGGGATATAAGCGTCATAATTTAAATTATCCTTGATTGATTTTTCAAGTCCTTTCTGCTGGTCTTCTTCTCCGTGAACAATAAATATTTTTTTAGGAGGCGTTTTCAAAGCGGACAGCCATTCGAGCATTCCCGGATTATCGATGTGTCCTGAAAAACCTTCGAGTTTAACTACGTCGGCTTTAACCATAACGCTGTCGCCGTGAATCCTAACGATTTTTTCCCCGTCGATTAATCGCCTGCCGAGAGTTCCTTCCGCTTGATAGCCGGTTATAATAACAGTCGATTCTTTTCTCCATAAATTATGTTTGAGATGATGTTTGATTCTGCCGGCGTCGCACATTCCGCTCGCTGAAATTATCATAGCTCCGTCGCTCATCTCATTTAATTGCTGCGATTCTTCAACTGTCTTTGTAAATCTGATTTTATCAAATATCAGAGCTTTTTCCCCGTCTTTGTTCATTTCAGTAACCCTGTCGCCGAAATACTGATGATGGCGCTGAAACACCTCTGTCGCGGCAATTGCAAGGGGCGAATCTATGATTATGGGAAATTCGGGGATTTCATTATTCTTCAATAAAATATTTAATTCTACGAGCAAGTCTTGCGTGCGTTCTACCGCAAATGCCGGAACAATTATATTCCCGCCTTTTTTTAAAGCTTTTAAAATAATATTTTTCAATTGACTTCGTTTTTTATCTATATCTCTTATCTCGTGAACTTTATTGCCGTATGTCGATTCAATTATCAAATAATCTGCCGAATCTATTAAAACAGGGTCTTTAACTATAGGTTGATTTTTATTTCCTATATCGCCCGTAAACACCACTTTATATTTCGATTTTTTTTCTTTATAGTATAATTCAACTAAAGCCGAACCGAGTATATGACCGGAATTTCTGAAACAGAATTTAAGATTTTCATTTATTTCAGTCATAATATCATAATCAATTCGTTTAAAATATTTTAAACAGTTGTGCGCTTCGGAAGCGGTATAAATCGGCTCGATTAATTTTTGTCCGCGTCTTAAATACTTTTTGTTTTTGCGTTCGCATTCGGTTTCCTGAATATAACCGCTGTCCGGCAGCATTACTTCGCAAAGCTCCACTGTGGCGGAAGTCGCTATGACTTTGCCTTTGAATCCCTTTTTATATAATTTTGGAATTAATCCTGAATGGTCTATGTGGGCATGCGTTAGTAAAACAAAATCTATTTCCGCAGGATTGAAATCGAATTCCCCGTAATTCCGTTCTTTTATTTCTTTCGAACCCTGAAACATTCCGCAATCGACTAAAAACTTTGTCTTTTCGGTTTCAACCAAATAACAAGAGCCGGTTACGCATTTTGCCGCTCCTACAAAAGTGATTTTCATAAAGACTTCCTTATATATTATTTAATTCAACAATTAATACTGAATTATGAAAAAAAATGTCGAAGCCGAATTTTATCAAAAAAACATATTTTTTGCTTTAACTTTGTTCCGTTTCCTTTACCCGGCTTGTAAGTGAAGCTCCGCCGAGCAGAGCTCGGCGGCTTCTTCACTTGAAATCGCAGTTGC
>DAINAU010000140.1:0-11095 GCA_036733285.1 bacterium | reverse complement strand
CAAAATAAAGAACCGTTAGAATTTTTGACTGATTCTATTATTTTACATAGAAATGCTAAACCCGGCCTTTCTCTTTTGATTTCCTAATTTATTTGCTATTAAATTTTTTTTCTATTAAAAATTCGGTGAACTATTACCAAAAAACAACCAAAGTAAAAAACAATAAAAAAAAAACAATTGTATTGGGATAATGTATTACGTTTGAGGCGCAATGAAAAAAAACGAAATTATGTCAGGGTATACGGTACGGCGGAATTATACGGCGATATGGCCATTTTGCAAAATTGAGGTATTAGACAGCTCTGATTTGAGGCATTTTTTGTAAATTTTTTTTAAAAATAAGTTGACTAAATTGCGATAATATGTTATTTTAAATTTAAATAATCAATATTTTTTTATCCCTTTTGAACGGTTTTATTATATCTTTGATATAGAGGGTTTAGTAAAAAAAAATTTTAAGGAATAATTTATGTTTAAAACTTTTTTAATCGCTATTTTATCGTTAACCTTGACATTTATAATAATGGCTGTTTTACCGGAATTTTCAATGAAAATATTTGATTTGAATTTCAGACTCGATAACGTTTTAATGTTTCTGATTTCCTTTATATCAATCGTAATAATATATTTTTCTTCTTTGTTTGGCGCAAGGAAAATAAAAAAAAATAACGAATTAAATTCTAACGTAGAATTAAAAAATATAAAAGGATAGCATGAAGAAAATTTTTTTTATTTTGATATTATTGGGCGTAGCGAATCCGTATGCGATTTATTCAAAATCGGCGCTTGAACTTTACAATTCTTCAACTAAAATACAGGATGCGGACAAATCAGAGCAAATTCTCAAGCAAATCATAACAAATTATCCGGAAAGTCCTTTTGCTCAAAAAGCTTTGTTTCGGCTTGGCGAAATATATTTTTTGAAAAATAATTACGCCGTATCCGCCGAATATTTTGAGAAAATAACCAAATTATACAATAACCTTGATATCTATAAAGACGCTTTGTATAAATATGCGGTTTCTCTTTATATGACCGGCAAGGTTCTTGAATCTGAAACTGTTTTCAAAGAATATGTAAGAGCTTATCCCGATGATTCCAGACGGCAGGAAATATACGTTAAAATCGGCGATATTTATTTTAACAAAGGGGAAATAGCCGAAGCAATTAATCAATATTCCAATAGTTTATCGGTATTTAACAATAATGATTATAAAAGCTGGATTTATTTTCAATTGGGAAACTGTTATAATTACGCCAACCAGCTTAACGAAGCTTTTGTTGCGTATATGACGGTAGTCAAATTTTATCAAAATTCTATGGAATACTATAAATCGCTTGAAATGATTGAACAATTAAAACAAAAAAAAATAAATGTGGATTATAAGGTAATTCAGGACAATAATCCCGCTTTTAAATTTTATATTCAACTTGGAGCTTTTAAAAGCAAAGAAAACGCCGAACGTCTGGTGGACGCTTTTAAGAATGAAAAAGAACATAAACAAAAAATTATTAAAATGACGCTTGAAGATAATTTTTATAAAGTCCGCATCGGTAATTTTTTCAGTTTTGAAGAAGCCAACAAATATAAAAAGGATTTTTCTCTCGGCGGATTTATTTTAACGGAAAACTGATTATTATGATTAACAAAATTAGCGGAAAACTTGAAGAGATAAACGAAGGAAACATTTCAATTAATTGCTCGGGAATTTCGTATTCTATTTCTGTGCCGGGCGGTTTTCTTGAAAATCTGAAAAGTTCAAAAAAAATTGGAGACGAAGTTTCGCTTTATACGATTTATTATATTGAAAACGGAGTCGGCGGTTCTGCGCTTCATCCAAAACTCATCGGTTTTAGTTGTAATGTCGAGAGAGAATTTTTTGAAAAATACACGACAGTAAAAGGGCTTGGCATTAAAAGCGCCTTAAAATCATTAGTGATTTCAGTAAAAAATTTAGCCAGAGCAATTGAAAACGGGGATATTTCCGTAATAAAAAAGCTGCCCGGAATCGGAGCGAGAACAGCGGAAAAAATTATTGCCGAATTAAAAGGCAGGGTTGCCAAATACGCTTTACTGAAAGAATTTGCCGATGAGATACAAAAAGAACCCAAACAGAATGAAGAGGGCGTTCCTGATAAATCAGATATTGATTATATGAAAAAAAATCAGATTGAAGAAGAAACGAATCAGATATTGTCCGAACTCGGATATACGAAATTAGAAACGGCGGAACTGTTAAAAAAAGTTTATCTGAAAAACATTAAATTTGAAAACACAGAACAAGTAATTCAGGAAATTTTCAAGCAATCAAAAAACTTTATAAAACGCTAAAGGTTTAAGTTGAAAATGAAATTCTTTAAAACCGGATACTGCATTAGATGTAAAGTGAAGTGGCGATCCAAATTTGAATCGCTTAAGCGGTTTCTTTGAAACCGCCCTTTTCTAAAAACATAGATGTAATTATTGCGATTTAGATTGAAAATCGCAATTTATGTTAAAACTTCTAAAAACCCGAAAACTTTTTTAATTTACGGCTTTAGCCGTATATCATATGTTTTTAAGATTTTGAAAAATTGTCTGAAACAAGTATTCTATGCTGTCTGAACAATTTTTCAAAATCCTTATGCAGTTTTCGGATTAAAAAAACGCCCAAACAAAAAAATTTAATATCAAGAAATAAAGAGGGTTAAACATTTAATAAAAAATTTCGCTTGACAAAATCTGAAAAATGTGATAATTTTAGGAAAAAGGAGAAAAATAGGACTTTTATTCAAAATAGGATGTTTGGGTTTGCTCGTTTTTAATTTGGGGTTTTATAGTATTATTGAAATGTTTATATTTTTTAGAAAAAGTTTTATAATATGAAAAGTTTTTCCGGTTTATCCGGTTTTATAGTTTTATTTAGTTAAATATTTTAACAAGGATATTTTGAAAATGAAGGTAATTCCTAAATTTTCACAAATTTTTAGAATTGAAACATTGCATTTCTCTCCGTATTTTAAAATACTATTCTTCATTTTCTTATTTTTATTATTTTCTACGACTCTTAACGCCGATTATGATTATATAAAAAAATATTCTTCCGATTCGAGATTACAATCATTGATTTCAGATTTAAAATTTAATGAACCTATTAGTTCTCTTGTTGCTATAAATACGCTTACAGGCAAAATGTATTATACGGATGAAATAGCAAGACGCGTGTATTTTATAAAAGCTATGCTATTAAAGAAATTAAACCGTCAGAAAGAAATGGTTGACGCTCTTGAAGATGCCGTTAAAAACAACGATTATTTATATGATTACGCGTTATTTGAACTTGCCAAATATTATTATAAAATGGGTAATCATGAATTAAGTAGAAAATACGCTGAAAGATTAATTAAAGAATGCGGAAATTCTTTATTGACTGAAGAAGCGTTGTTATTATGTTCAAAAATTCAAATATCCCGACCGGCAGTTAAAAGTAATTTAAATATTTTATACTATGCTTCAGAGGATTTCAAATCGGCCGAAAGCGCATATAACTTTGCGGAGTTATTCTATAAATCAGGGAAATATCTCAAATCTCTCGACTATTATAAACTTGTAATAAAACTGAATCACAACAATTCGTTTAAATCAAAAGCGGTAAAACGGATAACTGAAATATTGGTGAATGACAGAGCCGGAATTTCCTCCAAATCCAGAATCGAAAACGCTGTTTTTCTTATTAATGATTTTTTATCTACGGATAATTTTAAGGAAGCATTTGTTTTGTTAAACGCCCTCAATACCTGTCCAGAAAAATTATATTATACGGCTCTAATAAATTATAAATCGGGCGCTTTTTCTAAAGCCGCGGAGCTTTTTAAAAATGTTTTTGACAAGTATCCTCATTCGGTTTATTCCAATAAATCAAAATATTACAGATTTGCTTCTGGTATGATGATAAAGAATTATAAAGTTTGCGAAAAAGGGTTGAAGGATTTCATTAAAGATTATCCTTATGACGATATGACGGACAATGCATATTATACTCTTGCGGAATACTATTTAAAAAACGGAAAAAAAAGCGAAGCGCTTGAAATGCTGAAGAAAATTAGAACTATGTATCCGGGTAAAGACGCTTATATTCCTTCGCTCTGGCTTGAAGCTAATTATTATAAACAGATAAAGGATTTCGGAAGAGCCTCTTACGCAATGACGCTCATATTAAGGAATCTGTCTGAAAACGATTCTGCAAGCAAAGAAGAATTGATAAAAACCATATATTGGCGCGGAAAAATGTTTGAATCAAACGGTCAGATTATAAACGCGGCAAAAGATTTTCTTGACGTTATAGTCAAAGATCCTATGGGATTTTATACTTACCGTTCTTTTACAAAATTAAAAGTATTATACTCGAAACTTATAGATATTTCGAACGGAGCTAATTTCGCCTATCTTCCGAATTCCTCCGAATATCAGGATTTAATTCAGAACATTGAAAATAATCTTGCAAACAGGGAAAAAGAATATGGCAGTTATAAATTTTTCGCGAACCGCGATTTCAGGGATTTTGATTATAGAGAAATTGAAACCGAGAATTTTCCGGCTCAATTTTATAAAGAACATTTTTATAAATATTTCATACTTAAATCATTAAAAGAATTCGATTATGCGATAAAAGAATTGGAATTTGTTATAAAAGTAAAGGATAACGATCCAAAATACGTCTATAATCTCGCTCACACGTTGACTGAAGGCGGATATATAAACAGAGCCATTGAAGCTGTTGAAACAATGATTTCAAAATTCGGAGAAAAATTCAGTCTGAGTTCTATGCCTCGAAAACTCAAAACATTGCTGTATCCTCAGTTTTATTCCGATCTTGTTTCTTACAACTCTTCAAAAAACAATTTAGATTTTTGTTTAATATATGCGATTATCAGAGAAGAGAGCAGATTCAGGACTTTTGCGACGTCGCCAGCCGGAGCTTGCGGATTAATGCAGATTATGCCCGGAACCGGCAAATGGATTGCCAATAAAACCGGAATGAGTTTTTTTAGAACCGCCGATTTATACATTCCGCATCTCAACATAAAAATGGGAGCGTGGTATTTTGCTTATTTACAGAAAAAATACGACGACTGCGTTTTTTTAAGTCTTGCCGCGTATAACGGCGGACACGGCAATGTTGCAAACTGGATAAATCAGATAAGATCGGACGATATAGACGAATTTGTTGAGAAAATTCCTTTCCGGGAAACCAGAAATTACGTGAAAAAAGTTTTAACGAGTTATAATATTTACAAACAGATTTATGATAACGGATATAATATGGAATTGACGTCAAATCAAAAAGAGGATAACTTCTCCTTTAAAAAAATACGGAACGGTTATGGCAGAATTCAATAATATCTGCGTCTATTGTTCATCTTCAAACGCAGTTGATAAATCATATTACAATTCAACCGAAGAACTCGGATCGTTTATAGGAACCACTGGAAAAACTCTGGTTTACGGTGGAGCAAAAATAGGATTAATGGGAGCTTTAGCCGATTCGGTAAAAAATAACTCGGGGAAAATAATCGGCGTTATACCCGAATATCTGAATGACGCCGGAATATCTTATAAAAATTGCGACGAATTAATTATAACCAAAGATCTGCGCGAAAGAAAAAAAATAATGGAATCGTTGGCTGACGCTTTTATAGTTTTGCCGGGCGGTTATGGAACGCTTGAAGAATTCGTCGAGATACTTACGTTAAAACAATTAAAAACTCATAATAAACCGATTATTATAATAAATACAAATAATTTTTACGGAAAACTTTTTGATTTTTTTGATCATTTGTATTCGCAAAATTTCACTCATTCGGACTATAGAGGTTTATATTTTACGGCGGGAGATATAAAAAAAGCTTGGGATTATCTTGAAAATTACGTTCCGCTAAAACTTAAAGACAAATGGTTTGTAAGTTGAATCTGCGTCGCGCTTCATGTCAAAAAGGTCAAATTGCCGATACTGTCCTAAGGCCGAATTTCATCGGAAAAGGATAACCGTATAATTTGCTCTTAATCCTTTTCCGGAAATTCGGCTTTCTATTAATATAATATTCGAAAATCGTTTTACGATTTACTCAACTTTTTCAAAAGTTGAAGATTAAAAAAAAGAGCTAAGAAACTGTAATTTCAGACAACAAGAAGTCAAAGAAACTAATCTGATACCAATTTGTAAAAAATGGTCAGATTAGTATCAGGGAATTTAATATCAGAATCATTTAAAGTTTTCATTAAATATCTGGCAATATTGTCAAATTCTTTAGTAGATAAATTATGAACCGAAATAAGTAAAATTTTTTTATAATAATCCGGACTTATATCGGCAGTACTTTTAAACAAATCTTTTAAAAATGATTTTATTGAATCATCGTTAGGCATATATTCTTTTATTGTTTTGTCAACTTTTTTATAATTATTTTTGCGGTTATGTTTATTGCCGGAAGTAAGGAAAAACATTGATTTTGCGCGATTTTTCAAAAGCATAAATTTTAATTTTGCAGCTTTCAGGATTATTATGTTTTAGTATGCGAAAAAAAATCTTTGCCATATTAATTGTAAGAATTATGTTGAAAAGAAACTAATATCCTGGTTTTTACCGGAAAAATTTTTAACTGTGATTATAAAAAAATCGACATATTTTTATATTGATTTTTTTAATTTTTCAAATAAATTTAAGATGATGTTTTAATTTCAAAATAAAGGGCGGGTAAGGTTATGAAAAATTATTATGTGGCAGTTGCCGGCGCCACTGGCGCCGTTGGAACGGAAATGATAAAATGTTTGGAGGATAGGAAATTTCCAGTAAGCAAAATAAAGCTTCTTGCGTCTTCAAAATCGGTTGGAAAAAAATTGAGTTTTTGCGGCGAAGAAATCGCAGTCGAAGAGTTAAAGCATGATTCGTTTAAAGGCGTAGATATTGCTTTATTTTCAGCGGGCGGAGACAGAAGCCTTGAATTCGCGCCGTCGGCGGCTAAAGATAAATGCGTTGTAATAGACAACAGCAGCGCGTTCAGAATGGATAAAGAAACGCCGCTTGTAGTTCCGGAAGTAAATCCGGAAGACGCCAAAAAACATAAGCATATTATAGCAAATCCAAATTGTTCGACAATACAAATGGTAGTCGCGTTAAAACCGATTCAAAACCTTTCCAAAATAAAAAACGTTATAGTTTCGACGTATCAATCTGTTTCAGGCGCGGGCGCCAAAGGAATGGACGAATTGATGAAACAAACTGCGGCTGTAGCGAATAAGACCAATATTCCGGCTCCATCGAAATTCGCGCATAGGATAGCGTTCAATTGTATTCCGCATATAGACAGTTTTATAGAAAACAGATACACAAAAGAAGAAATGAAGATGGTGAATGAAACGAGAAAGATACTGGGAGATAATACAATAAACGTATCTCCGACTACGGTAAGAGTTCCTGTTTTCCGCGGACACAGCGAATCTGTAACGGTAATAACTGAACGAAAAATAACTCGCGACGAAGCGATATCAGCTTTTTCAAAAGCGTCCGGAATAATTGTTCAGGACGATCCATTCAAAGCGGTATATCCGCTTGCAACTGAAAGCGAAGGCAAATACGATACGTTTGTAGGAAGAATAAGGGAAGATATCGGACTTGAAAACGCTTTGACGATGTGGATAGTGTCAGACAATTTATTAAAAGGAGCGGCTTCTAATGCGGTTCAAATAGCAGAACTGCTTGTAGAGAGAAGCTGGCTTTAAAAAAATGAAAACTTCACAATATTTATTTTATTTATTAATAATTTCAATCATATCGGGTTGCGCCAAGAATCAGGATGAATCAATCGAGAAGATGATGACAGGTTCCGATACAGTTTCAGTTACAAATAATAAAACGTATATGATAGACTCCGACGGCAGTATAAATCTCGAAGATGAAATAGACACAGCGTCTATTAGGAAAAAAGCCCGGGAAGAATTCGAGGCGCAGAATCAGATTATGTTTCAAAAATACGACGAACGCAAGGCTAAGGAAGAGAGCGGCATAACGTCCGATACATTGGAAATAATTAAAAATAAGGATATCGATGAAGTAATAAAAAACAAAAAATTAATCAATCAACTTGATAAGAAAAAAACTAATGAATAAAATTTTGTGCGCCGGAGAGAGCATAATAGATTTTATTTCGCTTGAGAACGGAAAAAATCTTAAGGAAACCGAAATGTTTTCAAAACAAGCCGGCGGTTCAAGTTCAAACGTTGCGGTGGGACTTTCCAGACTCGATATTCCAGCGTCGTTTACCGGAATAATAGGCGGCGATTATTTCGGCGGATTTTTGGAGAGCAAACTGCTGGATTGCGGAATAGATTGTTCTCTTCTGAAGAAAACTCCAAAATACAATACGCCGATAGTATTTGTAGGATTGGACGAAAAAGGCGGCAATGAATTTTGTTTTTATAGAGATTTCAATCTGAACAAAGAATACAAAATTTTAAAACAGGATTATCAATCGATAAAAGAATGCGGAATACTTCATTTCAGTTCCGTAGTATTGCGCGAGAATAATTTTCGGATTCAGATTTTAAAATTAATAGATTACGTCAAAACCAAAAACAGAGGGATAATCCATTTCGACGCGAATATCAGATTCGGATTATGGAATAACCGCGTTTCATTAAAAAACGTAATAGTTCAATACTGTAAAATGTCGGATATAATCAAATTTTCGGAAGAAGAATTATATTTTGTATCCGGAATAAAAAATATTGAAAAGTCTTTAAGAAATATGAAACTTTTCAAGAATAAACTTGTGATTGTTACAGCCGCCGAGAAGGGAAGTTATACATTGTTTAACGGAGAGTTTATAAAAGTTCCGGCTTTTAAAATCGACGCGGTTGACGCAACCGGAGCCGGAGACGCGTTTGTAGCCGCATTTTTATCGAGAATATATCGGTTTAATCACAAAGAATTTGAGAAACTAAAAAGCCGGTTAACGCCAGACATAATAAAAGAATGGCTGATTTTTTCAAATGCGGCGGGAGCTATGAATTGCGTTCGACGCGGCGCGACTTCCGGAATGACTTCGGAAAAAAAAATAAATGATTTTATTAAAGGACGCGAATCCAATGAAAAGAATTAAAGTTTCCGGAAATACTGTTGAAGAATGTCTGGAAAAAATATCCGTACAAATTCGCAAACAAGCCAATGAAATAACGGATTATAAAATCATTAAGGAAGGCAGTTCCGGATTTATGGGATTTTTTAAAAAACCTTACGAAATAGAATATATAGACGAAACTGCAGCGTCAGCCGCGGACGATTATCGAATAAACGAGGCGTTAAAAATCGCGCGCGAATTCGACGGTTTTTTTTCAATTGATTATCTGGACGGTTCGGCGTATTTAACCGCGTATCCTCCGGGAGGTTCGGGAAAACCGGTAGAAATAAAGGAAATAATAAACAAGCTGCAATTATTAAAGGTTCGAAATATAAACGAAGAGAATATAAAACAGGCATTGACAGAAAAAAACAAGACTGCCGTGAAAGTCGCGGACTGGCCTGACGGCGAATCGTATAATTCCTATTTTAAAATCGAGATTAAAATAGATAAAATGGAAGCGTATTGTTCTATATTTCCGCCGAAAAAAGGAGGAAAACAGCTTTCGGCAGACGATATAATAAACGGATTAAAAAATATTAACATTGAAAAAGCCATATTAACTGAAAACATTAAATCAGCTGTTGAAAATCAGGAGTATAATAAAAAGATTCTTGTTGCAAAGGGACGCGAACCGCTAAACGGAAACGACGCTTTTATGAAATATTATTTTAACGCAAACAAGGAAATCGCTTTAAAGATTAAACCTGATGGGAGCGTAGATTTCAAGGAATTGAATATAATTCAGACTATAAAAAAAGACGACGTTATCTGCGAAAAAATAAATTACACCGAAGGTATGGACGGCTACGACATTTATGGAAAAATCATCAAGGCGAAATCAGGTTCGGATTTAATAATTAAGAATGGAAGAAATACGTATCTTGACGCGGATAAACAGAAAGTCTTTGCGGCAAAAGACGGAGAGCCTTCTTTAAACGACGCAGGCGAAGTCAGCGTGAACGAGATTTTATCCATAGACGGCGACGTAAATTATTCAACCGGCAATATAGATTTTTTAGGAAGCGTAATCATAGAAGGAAGAATCGAAGACAATTTTACGGTAAAAGCGGCCGGAGATATAGTTGTAAAAGGGAACATAGGAAAATCCAGCGTTGAAGCCGGCGGCAATATAGCGGTTGACGGTGGGATAATCGGTAAAACCGAAGGAGTCATTAAATCAGGAAAAAACATATATGCAAAGTTTATTGAGAGTTCAAATGTATTCGCAAAACAGGATGTAATATGCCGAAAAATGATAATGCATTCCAATATTGCGGCCGGAGCGGCGGTAAGAGTTTCCGGAGACCGAGGAGCATTGATAGGCGGATTAACCAGAGTCGGCGAAAGCGTGATAGTAAACGAACTTGGAGCAGTAGGAGCTGCAATCACAACCGTTGAGGCCGGAGTTAAACCGGAAATAATATTTCAATTAAACGATCTTGACAATAAAAAAACCGATCTTCAAAAAAAATTAGAAAAAATAAAACTTGGAATACAAACCATTGAAAAAAGAAACGAAGAACGCGAATTGACCGGAAACGAGAAGGTTCAGGAACTACAACTCAATTCAATGGCAAAATCAATATCCGAACAAATCGAAGGAATAAAATTCGAGATTATACAGATAAAACGGAATTCAGGAATAAATCCTCGGGCAAAGATACAAGTCTACGACAAATTATACGCGAATGTTCATGTATTGTTCGGAAACATCCAGCGTAATTTCAGCAAGGAAGAGATTCATATCCGGCTTGGAGTAATGGACGGAAAAATAGTGATACTTCCTTACGATTGACGTTATATTTAAATGCGACGACTGATTATAATCTCAATAGTCCAAAGTTTTCATTGTAAAAACAATTAAGAAATTTTTTCAAAGATAGATGAATTACAACGTTTAGCTTGCAAACTAATAATAAAACGCATTATCGGAAGA
>DAINAU010000139.1:0-11105 GCA_036733285.1 bacterium | reverse complement strand
ATTTTAACTGATTCCGAAAGCGGATCCTGCAGGCGGCTGCCGATACTCGCCGCCCCCCTGACGGTCAAATCGACGTCCGGAAATTCTTCCCTCGCTATTTCAGAAGCCGAATATACCGACGCTCCGGATTCGTTGACAAGTATGGTATATAACCCAGAAATTTGTTTTTCTTTTATTTTTCCGTCAATTGTATTTTTGATTTCTTTGCTGCCGGTTCCGTTTCCTATAGCGATATAATTTATCTTGCGGCTATCAATAATTTCAAAAAGATCTTTCATAGATTTTTCAGTCTCGGAATCGTTTCGAGTAAACAACACCGTATATTTAATTAAGTCTCCTGTCTCCGATAAAACGACAGTTTTGCTTCCGGTTCTGATTCCCGGATCAACAGCTATCAAAGGTTTGTTTCCAAGCGGCGGCGCCAGCAGGAGATTTTTCAAATTCTCGGCGAAAACTTTTATCGCTTCGACGTCGGCTTTTTGTTTAAGTTCAACGCGTATTTCAGTTTCAATCGAAGGAAAAAGCAGACGTTTATAACCGTCTTCAACAGCTGAAATCAACTCGTCCGCAAAAATATTTTTATCGTTTTTTACAACGATAGCTTTTATCATATCTATTTGTTTTATCTCGTTAATTTCAAAAGTCAAAATTAAAACCTTTTCTTTTTCGCCGCGTCTCATTCCCAAAATTCTATGGGACGGAATCTCGCTGATTTTTTCTTTGAATTCGTAATACATTTCAAACTTTGTTTTTTCTTCTTTTTTGGCTGTTGTTACGCGGCTGCAAATAAAACCGTTATCTTTCAAATCGTTTCGAATAACGGCTCTGATTTCAGAATCCTCGCTTATCATTTCCGCGATAATATCCTTAGCGCCGCCTAATATTTTTTCTTCGGTATCAAGTCCTTTTTCATCGGAAAAATAAGGTTTTAATAATTCCGATTTATCTCCGTCGGTCAATGTTTGTCCAAAAATCAGAAGAGCAAGCGGTTCAAGACCGAGCTCTTTTGCAACAACCGCTCTGGTTTTACGTTTTGGTTTATACGGAAGATACAAATCTTCAAGTTCGGTTTTTGACGTTGTTTCTTCAATTTTCTTTTTCAATTCGGGAGTAAGTTTTCCCGCTTCTTCTATTGTTTTTAAAATAGTTTCTTTTCTTTCCTCAAGTTCAGTATAATATTCAAGTTTGTCGGAAATGGTTTTAACCGCGATTTCATCGAGATTTCCCGTCGTATCCTTTCTATATCTTGAAATAAACGGAATTGTAGAGCCTTCTTTCAAAAGCGATATCACGCTTTCGACCGATTTCAGAATTATGCCGGAGTCTTCGGAAATTGCTTTTCCAATGTTTATCATTTTTTTCCTTCCTTAATAATGAGATTGAATTTTGTAGCGGAGAATAGACGAATAAAATCTATTAAACAATTTTTTTATAAAGAGGTATATCAATGGCAATATGAGTTCCTTTAATATTTTTAACTTTAAATCTGATAGAGCCGTTAATTTTTTCAAGAAGTTTTTTTACGGATTTTAATCCGCGATTTTTTTTTGATTTGTCTTTAGAAGAGTAATTGAGAGCGGTCAGTATGTTGAAAAAAAACTCGTTTATGTTTGAAAGTTCCGAATCGCCGATTATTCCTTTTTGTTTTGAAATCTTAATTATTTCATCGTAATCAAATCCCTTGCCGTTATCGGAAATTTCTATGAAAGTATAATTTTCATTTTCTGAAAATTTTACTGAAATTTCAGATTTGACTCCATCGTCGCCGCTAAAGCCGTGTTCAACGGAATTCTTTAATAATTCGAGCAATATATTATACACGGTTTCAATGTAAAAAACATCCATTTTGAGCGAATTCCCGGAAAAAATAATTTTAACGGTTTTATTTTGCGACATCGCGAATGTTCTGATTTCAAATTCAAGATCGTCTATCATTTGTTTAATCTCAAGTTTTCTGAACGTAAAATATTCTTTCTGAAGATTAATAAGATTTGCCGCGAATGCTTTTTCGATATTCTTTACGTTTTTAAACCAGTCTTTTTTCAAATATCGTTCCGGAATATTTTGATTAATCTCTTTTGACAGTTGTGAAAAATTCGTATAAATATCATATATCGATTCTTTTAAGTTCTGCAAATCCGAAGAAGTGATAGGCACGATTTTTTCTTCTTCTTTACCCGACTCGGATTTCTTTTTTGATAAATATGCAAATTCAAGCGCGTCTCCGCATTGTTTATTCAATTCTTCGATTTCTTTTTTTAAAGAAGACGATAACGAACCGTTATTCTTTGACCATTCGTTTATCTTCAAAAAAATTTTTTCCGTTAATTTGATAATTTCAGAATTAATTTTAATTGTTTTAAGTTTAAGCGGTTTATATAGTTTGGCTATAAGCTCTCCAAGTCCGGATAATTCCGAAAAATGATAAACATTAGAAGTATAAATCAGATTATCTCCGAATTCAAGAATATCTTCGATTACATTGAAATAATCAAGATGGTTTTGCAAATCTTTAATCTCAGAATTAAAAGATTCGATATGATTTTTTATTCCTGAAATAAATAAAGGCTTTATTTTATTTATGTCAGAGTCGCTTAATGAAATTTGAGATTTTGACATTATGACAATCAGCTTAAATTTTTTTAAATATCATACTTTGTTTTTATAAAAACGCAAGAATAATTTTAAAAATGAAAATTCAAAATTTTATGAGGCAATGAGCTTTTTGAATTCTTGAAAATTCAGTTTCACAACGCAAGCGTTACGGCAACGCCAAAAAAACGGTTGAATTTCAAACTATAAAATTCGACCATTTCAGGGTCGATAGAATCGAATAATTTCATACCGCAGGCGAAATTGCTCTACGCGCAAGGTCGCCTGCGGTTATGTAAAATTCAACCGCTTTCGCGGTTGTAATTTGTTTTATTATTATTCTCTTATAAAAAATCAAAGGTGAAAAAAATTATTATTCAGCTTGTATTTACAAAAACAAAAAAACTCACTTTTACCTAAGTCGGATTTCATCGGAAGGATAGCCGTATAATTTGCTCATAATCCTTTTCCGGAAATTCGGATTGTGTTATTCGAATCCTTTAAACTTATGAATTTTCACCCAGATAAATCCTATATTATTGTATATTATATTTTTCTTGACTTCTTCTGTTACAACCATTCCGCTCGAATATAACGGAAAATTATTTTTATCTTTAATGTCGCGGGTCAAAACGTCGCCTTCCTCAAGCATTTCCGCAGGCTTTAGTTTCTCGGCGTTTTTATCAATCTTTATTTCAAACGGTTTAATTTTTTGATTTAAAACTTTTATATTTTTCGCGGTTAACCAATTTTTCACTTTTATTATTATCAGACTCAACGCGCTTAACGCGCATATAACGGATAAAATAATGAAATAAAAATCGTCTTCAAGAATTTTGTTCAAAACAAAACCTCCATTTTTTCAAGTATTTCCATTCTCGCGGTTTCCGCGCTTTTAAAAGTCTTTTCAATAATGTCGAGATTGATGTTTGAAATTTTGATGTCAAGTTGAACTCCGGTTATTCCTTTTGCGGTTCCGGCAACTTTAAAATCCATATCTCCGCAATGATCTTCGAGTTCGTCAATATCCGTCAGCAAAACAAATTTTTCATCTTCTTTTATCAAACCTACGGATATTCCAGCCGCCATACGATTTATCGGAACTCCGGCGTCTTTAAGAGAAATAGAACCTCCGCAAACGCTCGCCATAGACGACGAACCGTCCGACCCGAGTATTTCTGAAACAACTCTGATAGTATGATTATAATCTTTGGTCTTCGGCATAATTGGTTTTAAAGATTTTTCCGCAAGATAACCGTGACCGTATTCCCTTCTTGAAACGGAGTTTTTCTTTTTGCTGTCGCCTACGGAAAAACCCGGAAAATTATAATGAAGAAAAAAAAGTTTGTCAGAATCGGTTATGGAGTTTTCTTTTTTCCCCGCGCCGATAGTTGTAACGGCGAGACTTTGAGTTTCGCCGCGCGAAAACAGCGCGGAACCGTGCGCGGACGGAAGCAAACCTCTTTCGCAGCTTATATTTCTTAACTCCGATAATTTTCTGTTGTCCAAACGTTTTTCAGATTCAAAAATAAATTTTCTATAGCGGGAGTATTTGATTTTTTTTAAAATCGCGTTTAATAAAACATCATCTTTGTTCTCGGCGGAATATTGATTTTTTAAAATTTTCAAATAATCGCCAAGATTATTTTTAAAAACTTTTCCGTCGTTTGAAAAAATGTTTTTATGCTCGGATTCGTATTTGAAATATATTTTTTTATAAAGTTCGCTGTCTTCAATATTATCAGGAACGGAAATCTTCGGTTTTATATTTATTTTTTCTATAAACGATTTTTGAATATTAACAAGTTCTTTTATGTTTTTCTCTGCAATTTCAATTGAATTAAGCAAATCCTCTTTTGAAGATTCGCGTCCTTCGCTTTCTATCATCGTAATTCCGTTTTCTGTTCCCGCGACAAACACTTGAAAATCCGAGTCTTTCAAAGAAAGGAAATCGGGATTAACTATGAATTCGCCGTTTTTTTTGCAAACTCTTACGCCTGCCATTGGAGACGCATACGGAGCTTCGGAAACGCTCAAAGCGGTTGATACCGCGGTTATAACCATCGTATCCGCCGGAATAGCCGGATCGTTTGACAATAAAACGCATTCGACGTTTGTTTCATTTCTGTATTCGGACGGAAATAACGGACGTATCGGTCTGTCGATAATTCTTGACGTTATTATTTGATGAAGAGTTGCAGGCGATTCTCGTTTTATATGCGGACCGGTAATCAATCCCTTGCTGTAATCCTTCTCTAAATAGGAAACCGACAAAGGAACATATGGTTGTTCGGATTTTTTTTCAAGATTAATAACTATAGCCGCAAGAATCGTCATTTTTCCGTATTGAAGCCAAATCGAACCGTTGCATTTTTTCGCAACCTTTCCAGTCTCGATTTTAATTTTTTTTCCGTTGAATTCAGTTTCGATTTTTATTATTTCGCTCATAAAAAAATCCCCGAGTATTTTATAATTTTATCTCTATTTCATCTAAGAATTTTTCATCAGGTACGTATTGAATTTTAATAGACGGCAATAATTCAAATCCGCAAAGTTTCAATTGTTCCTCGATTATTCCAACGCTTTGACCGCCCCATCCGTAAGAGCCAAAAGCGAGACCCGTTCGGTTTTTTGGAGAAAGCCCTTTTAGATACGTTAGAAAAGCGGAAGTAGTCGGCAGAATATTATTGTTCAAAGTGGGAGAACCGACGCAAACGTATTTTGCCGTTAAAAGTTCTGTCATTATGTCCGATATGTGATTAAACTGAAGATTGAACAAATCTGCTTTAATTCCGTTCCGTTCGAATTTTTCGCGAATTGCGTGAGCGATTTTTTTAGTCGTTCCCCACATCGTATCATAAATTACAAGCGCCTTATTTTCAGTTTCGTTTTTTGACCATTTTTGATAAGACGATATAATCGAAGATATATGATTTTTCCATATTATACCGTGGCTCGGAGCGATTATGTCGATACTCAAATTTTCTGCCGCTTTTAATGCGCTCTGGACCTGCTGCCCGTATGGCAAAACTATATTGGCGTAATATTTTTTTGCTTCAGCGGTAATTATATCGAAATTATACTCGAAATCAAAACGTTCGGATGAAGCGATATGCTGTCCGAACGCGTCATTTGAAAACAATATTTTCTCTTGCGGAAGATATGTCAGCATATTGTCCGGCCAGTGAACCATCGGAGTAAGGATAAAGTTCAATTCGCGTTTTCCAATCTTCAATGTGTCTCCTGTTTTTACCGCCGTATAATCATAATCGTTTTTATAATGCGCTTTTAATCCTTTCAATCCGTTTGCGGAAGTAACAATTTTTGCGTTTTTAGCTATTCGGCAAATATCGGGAATAGAACCGGAATGATCCATTTCAACATGATTCGATATAATATAATCTATTTTTGAAGGGTCTATTACAGAAGATATTCTTTTTAATAATTCTCCGGATAAATAATATTTTACCGTATCAATTAAAACTATTTTTTCGTCGATTATCAAATATGCGTTATAGGTCGAACCGCGCTGAGTCAGATAACCGTGAAAATTTCTCAAATCCCAGTCGATTCCTCCAACCCAGTATATATTATTTTTCAGTTCAACGGCTTTCATATAAACACCACCCTTTAAATAATTAGCCGGCATTATACCGGAATAGTTTCGATTTCGTCTAAAACTTTTCAGTTTTATGACGGCGGCAAGTTTCCATTATTACTTTATGATTATATTTAAACATTAAAATAAACGCAATGAAAAATTTTTTCAGTTATCGTAATAATTTCATTTTCAATTTTAAAATGAGCAAAATTAAATTTCCAAAAAAATGCGGCTCGAATTATATCCCGTATATAATATAAAGCGATAATCGCATTATATAATGAATATCCCGCTATATTAAACGAAATAGAGAGCGATTTATTAAATGGAGCGCCGAAGAAATTGGGGATTGACCGCGGGACAGACATTAAGTTTAGCTCTGATAAACAACTACGCATAAATATTTTTATATCAAATCTTTCCAAATTCCCGCATTGATTTTTAAAGGATTTAGCAATCTATTTTTTCGCCGCTGCCGGCATATTTGCTATCATCAAAAAAAATTTTAATTTTTCCGGATTTCATACGCGAAAAAAAATTCCAGCGAAACGGATTTTACGAATTTATCTTTGACAAAAAAAACCTCAAAATTTCCATTTCCTTTGTTTTATTCTGAATTTCATAGATTTCAATAATTTTCTGAAGAGCGATTTTAGAATTTGTAATATCATAAACCAAAATAGAATTGCCGATATTTTCTACAGGTTCCAATATTTTAAGCCACGCAAACAAATCCATATCTCCGGGATAATATACGCCTGTAAAATTGGTTTTGGAGACGGCAAGCAAAATTCTATTTTTATCAAAATATTGAGGAGTTTTAGGATTTAGTTTTATTCTGGTTCTCGGGGCAAGTTCAAGATACTCAATCCCGTATTCTTCAGGGGCGTCGTTTCCAAAATAGGAAAAAACAAGAAACGAATTTGGATATTTATTTAATCTCGTTTTCAATTTTTTCAAATCCTGCCCCCAGTCTACGTTGCAATCCGCAAGCAGATTGGAGTTATTTTTTCCGTCTGCGGAAAGGGAAGTCAATTCATTGAAATACGCCAAATAATCCGGATGCGTATTAAAAGAAGAAACCGACATCCAGAGTGTCAATATGAATAAAAACATTCTTGATTTACCTTTTAATTTAATCATAAACGACGATGTTACACCTAAAAAAACCGCCAGTATGGGATAAACGGGAAGCATATAACGCATACCTGTCTGAAAATTACTCAAGGATATTGCAAAAAAAATAATAACCGCCGCTATTATAAAATTAAATAATTCCGGATATTTAATTAATATCGAATGTTTAAAAATATAAAATATAAAAATCAAAGCCAGTAAGATTTCAGGCGACGCGGTTTTCAATAAATAAACGCCGAAATAATAAAACCAAAAACCGTTCATCGAATAAAGTCCGGCGAAAAAAATATTGGTTTTTCCCTTCAAAATTCCGGACGCAATATCTTTTAAACCGTTCAAATACTCGGGAATTCCTACAAAAAAATACGACGTAAGCAAGATTATCAAAGCGACGATAAAAGAAACCGATAATTTTCTAAATCGCATTTCGATAAAATCAATAATGCCGGCGTTTTCTTCAGGTTCATTCGTTTTACAATAATGAATTACCATAAAAGAGAGCATTATAATTATTTCAATCACGGCGCTGGATTTAACCGCAAACGATAATCCGGTTATAATTCCAAAAAAAATCGAGTTTTTGAGAGTGGGATGTTTCAAATATATTTGACAAACGCAGACAAACCAGAAAATCAACAAACACATAAATATATCGATATTGGCTATTCCGGAATACGCTATAATATTCGGCGACATACTCAGCCAAAACACTGAAAAAACCGCGGCGACTGAGTCTGCAATCGACAAAACGAATTTATACAGAACAAAAAAAACAATTAAAGAAATAAAAACAGCCGTTAATCTTGAAAACAAAATAATATCTTCTCTGCAAGATTTATTGATTTTCAAAAATCTATCGCCTAGTATAAATTGATATGAGTAATCAGTTTTGTTCAAGTCGCTCATATCAGGTTTTTTCAAATCAAAAAAAAGTAAAGGCAAAGAGATAACGAGTTTAGAAAGAGGCGGGGTCTCGTTATTAATAAAAAAAGCTTTTTCAGTCCAATACATATAACCTGCTGCCGGATAAATTATCTCGTCAAAATGAACTGATTTATCCTGGATATAAAAAAAAGTTCTGACTATAAAAATCAGCGCCAATACAAAAAGAATCGAATATTTACTTTTTGATATAATTTCCATTCAGCACATCGTTTTCATTAACTTTATTTAAAATTATGGAATCGCTTTCCGTTAAAACGGCATAAACAAAAGTATCGTCCGCCGTATACGGCAGTATTAACTCGTAATAGCCGTTCGCGTCAGCTTTATACGAATTCCTGTATAAAAATTCTCTTCCAACGTTTGTCCGGACAAGTCGCCTGACCTCTACGTCTTTTCCCGGAGAGGTTTTTCCGGCGAATCTCGCGCCTTTCACGTATTCGAAGAGTTTTATTTTAGAGGTTGTTCCGGGACCGCCCATATATTTCATCTGAGAAACCTCGTCGGATTCATAAATCAAACGATAGCGTTTCAATCCTTCGATATCGAGGTCGGGTATATATGGTTTGCTGCCGTCGTGCAGATGCAGTTTTGCTCCCATAATTTGCAAAAATTCTTCTTTAGGAATTCTGAATCTGAATCCTTCAAATTTCAAAAGTTTATAAGTTTCTCCCGGAAACCTCATACTTAATTTTCTCAAGGATTCGACTAAATATAACGGATCAAAAGTTAAAACATACCTGCATTTATACTGATTCAAATACCGGTTTCCCTCTTCTTCGCTTTTAGAAAGATAATAATTTATCATACGCTCAATTCCCATACCGTAAGGATTTGCCGCAGGAGGTCTCTCCGCGACATAAGCTATAAAATGTCCCCAGTCCCAAAAATTCATAATGCCGTATTCAGGCATAGCCGGAGGATTTTCAAATCCGTCCGTAGGCGGAGTATTATTCTTTATCCAAATCAAAGCATTATAATCGCTTTCAGATAAAATCGGTTTGCTCGGAGTAGCGATAAATTGCGAAGCAAACCAGCCAAATCTAAAAAATAAAAAAACCGAAACGCAGACAATAAATATATTTCTCAAAGAAAAATCAGGATATTTTTTTAAGGGCAATTTTTGTTTAAAAAAATCAAATATTGATATAATAAATTTATTTTTAATTGAAACGCGGATATTGGATTGAGACAATAATTCAGAGATTAAAACCAGAGAATACGCACCAAGTATTGAAACGTTAACTCCGAAAATATAACAATATCTGCTTTGTTTTACCGCCATCAAACCCATCAGAACGGAAATTATAAAAAATAAAATCAAATCCGGCGATTTTTCGACTGAATTTTTATAAATACAAATCAGAATTGCCAGCAATCCAAAAGGAACTAAATAAATAAAACCGGTAAGAGCATACTGCAATCTTATAATTTCAAAACCGTTTTCAACCGAAAGCAAAGGCGAGTATTCCGAAATCGTAGTCAACCAAATATGATACGGAGCTTCTCCTTGTTTCATTAATAGTTTAACGCCTTCCATAATACCTGAATAACTTTGCGGCAAAAATATTTTAACAATCAAAAACAAAAAAGCTCCAAAAATCAAACAGTAAAAACATTTTGCATAAAACATTCTGATTTTAGAAATCCGAATAATTTTCGACGTTAAAATAAAAATACCCGAATAAAACAGAGTAAAAACCGAAAAAATAAAAATATGCAGCAATGAAAAAGCATCATGATTGAATAATCCAAGTCTTCCCCAGTAAGAGGTTATTGAAGGATAAAAAATTAAAGCGAGAGCAAACAAACCGCATTCCGCCATAACAAACGCAAAAGGAATCAGTTTTTCTTTTGACAATAAAAAAACAAGTAAAAACGAGGTTAAAAAGCAGGGAATCAGATAAAGAGTTGCGCCTGTCCACATCATATAAGCAAACCAAATCGTTATTGCGGCAAAAAGCGAGTATGGAGTTAATTTAATAAACAAATCTTTTAAATTAAGATTATCCGATATGAAAATCAGCTTTTTCAAAATCAAAGCAAACGATATGTATATGATAAACGCCGAAAAGGTTTCGGCTACGTGATGGTCAATTTTTCCAAGCATAGAATAACTTATGTGGTAAGGCTGAAAAGCAAAAAACAAAGCGGCGAGCAAACCCGCGGCGTTGCCGAATAAAATCCTGCCAAAAAACCAAACGGGAATGACGGTTAAAGCTCCCAAAATCGGCGGAAGCCAGCAAGCGGCGTATTCAACGCCGTATTTTGTAATATTTCCTTTATTGAAAACATAAGAAAAATACGCCGCGAGTTTAGCAAATCCGGACGGCCAGAAACTCACGCCTCCTTCGGGATAATTCAAATAATAATCAAATTCCGGCAATTGAAAATTATGATTCAGGAAATACGTTATTCTGCGCATATGATAATACGGGTCGGTATCGTGAAAAAGAACTTTGTCTCCCGATAGAAACGAATACTGAATAGCCGGCAAAACTCTAATAAAAAAAGCGATAATAAAAACGCAAAATAAAAAAAATATTGTAATTAAAACGGTTTTGTTTTTTTTCATCAATCTCAAAATTCCATAATGTTTTATTTAAGCAAAATATTTCCGCTATGAATAATAATTGTATTTTACAGTATTTTTTTTATCAGTCAACAAAAATATTATCTAAACTAGTCTCTGAGCGCAGTCAGAAATTGTTCCAATAATTTTTATATACTTTTCGTATATCATTCCAGTTGTTTATATGAAAAGTAAATATTAAATTGACGACGCTGAAAGTTGCAACAAGTTGCAAAGAGCGTCGAATTTCACATAGCCGTT
>DAINAU010000138.1:0-11246 GCA_036733285.1 bacterium | reverse complement strand
GTTAAATCGCCCGATACTTTCGGCTGCCTTGCTATTCCTGTTATGGCTCCGCGTCCGGTCGACCCTATTCCATAACTCGAACCTATAGCTCCAAAACCCATACACATTCCGGCGCCAAGGCATCCGCTTAATTTCACTAAATATACTAACGTATGATGATTTATAAACATATTTTACTTTCTCCCGCAAATTAATTGCAGTCTAAATATTTTCAATTTTTATGTTCCGCTTCGGGTTGATGTTCTTCTTCTTCGCCGCCGACCCACATCGCTATAAACACTACAGCAAGCATTGCAAAAACAAGCGCCTGAACTGTTCCCGCAAACATTCCGAAATACGCATACATAGGCACCGGCAATAAAACATTCGACGTTAAATAAGTTATGACAAGAAATATAATCGCTCCGCCTTTTATGTTTCCAAAAATACGAAAAGAGTGAGAAATGAGTTTTCCTATTTCTCCGATTATGTTCAGAGGAAGCATTATAATAAATGGCGCTGATAATTCTTTTAATATTCCTAATATGCCGTGTTTAAAATACGCGGAAAACACTACGGTGAAAAACACGAGCAATCCGAGTCCCAGAGTTGTGTTTAAATCTTGAGACGGTTCTTCAAACACTAAAAAGCTCGGAATAAACGGCTCGTAGGATACTGATAAATTAGTATTATTTTCTTTGTTGTAAATGTCGGTTAAGTATTTTGAGAAAATCAAATTTTTTGTTTTTGGGTCGGCGTTATATGCCTTCCAGTTATTTTTTATCTCTCCGTGTTTTTTTATATCTATTTCTTTTTTAATTTCTTCGCCGTTAATTTTTTCTGTTGAATACAAAACCTCTTTATCGACTATCTGCCATACTGACGGAATAATTCCTATCCAGTTGCAGGTGAACAAATAAATGAATAATGTCAATATCAAGGGAAGATAAAGTCTGCCTTTTTGTTTTGTTCCGAGAGTCGATGCGCAGATGCCGTCCCACATTTCCACAATTAATTCATAGAACGCCTGCAGTCTTCCCGGTATCATTTGCAGATTTTTAGAAACCTTTCTTGCTACAAATATATGAAAAATAATTATTAACCAAGCTATTGTAAATGATACTTTATTCAAAACCCAAAAATTATAAGGTTCGCCTTCTTCTTCGCTGTCTTCAGATTCAACTTGAGCTTCAACAGCGGCGGCTTGATTTTTGGTTTCTGATGATTCGGCGGATTGTTCGGTTTTTATTCCAAAAATTTTTTTTAAGTCCCAGCGTTCAACCTCGCCGATAACAGGCATTGGCCGTTTATCCATCGAAGACACAAACGCGAGAATCATATGAATTACAAATAAAACGCCTAACACGGTTAATATATGTTTTTTTGCAGACACAATTGTCATCCCCTGTTTTTTTTTATAAAATCATAAAAATATAAAAGATAAATCGACAACTGAACGCTGAATAATCCTACGATTGTAGCGATAATATTTATTTCATTTTTCTTAAGCGACGCGGCAACCAATACCGCCGCTATAATAAAATAACGGAGAAAATAACCTTTCAGAATTTCAGCTATTCCCTCGTTAGAATTCGATTTTTTTTTATTGGAATTATTGTTTTTTCTTTCATTCAGTTTAGCGTCAACCACGCTCTCGGTTTTTTTAGCAAGCAATTGAAAATTCAATAAACTTGCAACGACTCCAAAAAGAAGTCCTTTTAATATTTGCGGAATATTATTTGATTTATAAAAAAATGTCAAGATAATAATTACTAAAATTGTTGAAAAAACGAGCGCTGTGATTAATATCACGTTCTTTAATTTTTGATAAGGTAAATCGAATACGCTCATTCATTTTATCCAAAAGAATTTTTATTGATTTAATAATAAAACATTGAATTAAATTTTTTTTATAAACCCGGAAATATCTTTAGCCGAATCAATAACCGTTTCGAGCGGGAATGCCTCCTCAATAAGCATAATCGGTATATCTTCCCTGATTGGATACAAATATTTTTTATCGTTTCTAATCAATCCGCCGCAAATTTTTTCAGTTACTTTATCGCCGTTTCTATTTGTTAATTTATTTTCAGAAATTAAAGAATTCAATTTATTTACCAAATCGTCGTTTGCAAGAAACACGTCTTCTTTTGTTTCCGGACAACACAAAATATCAAGCAGTTCTTTGTCAATCATAAATTATACCTCCGAAATTTTTAACGCGGTTAGATTCATATCTATCCGTCAATACATTTTCAAATAGCCGCAGTTTCATTATCCGCATAAACAATAAATCTAAACGCGGATTATCCGAGCTTATAATCTTTTTTTGGCCATTTTGGGATTAGTTTTCATTTTATCCCATTTTTTCTCGTTTGGATTCTCGTTCAATTTATCTTTAAACTTTGTTCCGCCGACAGTTTTATTTGCGGCTCTTCTTGCCGCGGCTTCTCTGATTTCCTGTTGTTTGGAAATATAATCTTTTTCAACCGCTTTTTTTAAAGTTGATTTATTTATAAATCTTAATATGACCTGGAATCCGATTATAGCCACTATTATTATAGGAATATATACCGCCAAATTATCCATAATAAAAAACTGAAATAAAAATTCCTCCGGATATTATTCTTTTTCAACGCTGTCGTCAAGCAGACTTGCGGTGAAAGATTCTCCCTGTTTTTGAAGCTCTTCGTTCAATTTCTGATATTTTTTAATTTTCAAAATTCCGCGGACTATTTTTTTTTCAAAATCCTTAATCCATCTTTCTTCTTCGTTTTTGCCAAAATCAAAAGCGGAAGTCGCTCCCAATTTTGAATCGTCCTGAACCAAATCAATAATTTTATTCAAACTTAGAATTTTATTATCAATCTCAGCTTTCATTTTATCAAGATATTCAAGCTGAATTTTTATATTCGACACAATTTTTTCTCTACTCATCATAGCACTTCCGTTCATCGCCGCTTCTCAATTTAAGAACCGTCAGTATTTAATTTGAATTTGTCCGGAGTCTCTTAACCGGAACATTTTAAATTATCGCATAAACCAAATAAAAAATCAATAAATAATTTTAAAAATTGACCGAACCTTAATTATTTTCAAGGCGCGGTCAATTCTTAATTATTTAAAAATCAATCTTCTTTCAAAGCTTTCAATTCTTCTTTAGTCCGTTTCCGCAGACTTAACGCGTTTGCAAAACATTTCAACGTACAGATTCCGCATCCTATACATTTTTCAGGATCGGTTACCGGAATTTTTTTCTCGTTTAATGTTATAGCCATATACGGACATCTTGAACAATTTCCGCAATGTTCGCATAAATCTTCATTTACCGTTGAAATCTTTTTTACCGGAGACAAATCCATAAATCCAACGGTATGCTCGGGAAGTATAATTCCAATCAATTCTTTCATTGATTTAATTCCGCGTTGTTTCATCATCTCGCTTAAACCATTAGACAAATCCTTATAAATTCCATATCCGTATTTTGTCGCTATAGTGCAGAACTGAACTGTTTTACATCCAAGCGCAAGAAAATTTCCCGCGGCTTTGTAATCCATAGGTCCGCCGTTTCCTGAAATATGAAGTTTCAAAGACGATATATTCGCAAGATTGAAATTGCTTATCGGGGTAACGCCTTCGCCGCTCATTCCTATAACTACGCCGTCTTCCCAGACTCTATTTTTTCTGTTTTGAAAATGAAGCGTCGGGAAAGTGTTTGCAAGCGTAATTCCGGCTTTCTTTTTTGGATACTTGTCAAAAACTTTTTTTACGGCTCTTCCTATTACATAAATCGAAGTGACGGCTCCGGTAAGTTTAAAAAGTTTCGGAATATTCGGGTCGCTTATTTCCATAACCCAGTCAATAATTTTCGCGGTTAATTCCGCGTTTTGAGATACAATATCTCCTTCGGTTCCGTCTCCGCCCTGCGGACAGGACAAGCTGTATTCGATTCCCATTACTCCGGCTTTTTCAAGTTTTTTGGTATTTGCCTGCCACCCTTTTTTATCATTTATATCGTCTCCAGTAACAGGTCCGCCGGTCGAAGCCATTGTCAATCTATCCGGAAATAGTTTTACAAGTTTTTTAACTTCGGAACAAACTCTGTCAAGGGAATGCCCGGAAACATTGTCGCAGTTTCCGTATGTGTTTTCGTTGTAGACGCACATATATTCGGAAGGTATATGTATTGGGATTCCATCAAATGCGGTTTTCATTATTCCGCCTGCCCAGCCGTGTTCATACGCTTTTTTCATCTGATCAAATCCGTCGCTCGTCGGCGCCGCGGACAATAAAAACGGCGACCTGATTTTTCTTCCGAAAAAGTCGGTTTCAAGCGATACCGGCTCTGCGTTATACCCTTCGACTACCGCAAAACTCTTAGTTTTCTTTTCTATTTTCAGAGTTTTCTTGGAAGTTAAAAACGCTTCTACTTCAAGTCCTGTATTTTTTCCCGCGGCCACAGCTTCAACAACCGTCGTAGGTCCGTTGTCGCAATCGCCCGAATAAAACAATCCTTTTATTTTATTTTTCTTCAAACCGGAATGATTGCCTATCGCTATTATGACAAAATCAATATCGTTTCTTATCTGATTTGTATTCGGAATTTCTTTTATATCTCTCAAATTAAATTTAACGCCAGCCGGAAGTTCGACTTTCGCCGTTGACAATCCTGTTATTTTATTCCCATCCGCGCTTAATATTCCGGTAATTTTAATTCTGCCGTTAACGTCGATACCGCTTTCTATAAGCTCGCGCATTTCCTGAACCGTGAGAGGCATTTCGCCAAGAACTTCAAGCGCGAATATTTCAACGCGTTTGGCTCCGGCTTTTTCCGCGGTAAAAGCGCAGTCCGCAGCCGTGGCTCCGCCGCCCAACACGGCAACCCGTTTATTTTTTAAATTGAATTTTTTTGAATTTGAAAGATAATCAATCGCATAAACGCCCAAATTTTCATTTAATATGTTCATCTTATACGGAACTTGAAGTCCGGTTGAGACAACTACGGCGTCGTATTTTTTAGTGAATGACGCAAACCCTTCTTCTTTTATTTCAGAATTGTATTTCACGTTTATATTGGATAAAGAATATACAAAATCAATATCGCTTTTCAATACTGTTTTAGGAAGCCGGAAATCAGGAATCAAATTGCAGGCTCCGCCCGATTTATCCGATTTTTCAAATACTTCGACTTTAAACCCTTTCTGCGAAAGATAAGCGGCGCATCCGATTCCGGCAGGACCGGCTCCGATTACCGCGACTTTTTTTCCATTCGGTTTTGATTTTTTAAATTCTGGCGCGACTCCGAGTTCTTTCGCTTTTTGAATTATTTTTGATTGTATATTTGGAATATCAAGCGAGAAATCAAACTCTTTATGAACGCATCCGCTCATACAATGTTTATCAGGGCAAACCATTCCGCATATTCCGCCAAGCGGATTCAAACTTAATATTTCAGCCGCGGCTCGTCTGAAATCCGAAGGGTTTCCGAGTTTTGCCGCCATTATAAAATCTGCCGGAGAACAATTGGCGGGACAGGCGGCTCTGCAAGGTTTTTCTTCGCAGTATTCGCATTTGTCAATCTCGTTTTTTAATTGTCCGTCGGAATAAAAAAATCCTTTATCTCGCATTTTTTTCAATGTAATCACCTCAAAAAAATTTTATATTTTATATTTTATATTTTACTTTTTTTTTTATATAAATCAATAAAAAAAAATTCACTTTTCCATTGATACGATTGAATCGTCGGATAAAATCTTTTCTTTCAAAACGCAATCGCTCAAAAAATCGCAACTTCGGCAATATTTATTTATGGACGGAGGAAATATCTCAAGCGAAATCTTTTTTTTCAAATCTTCGGTATTTTCATTGAATCCGGAGCAGCCCGAAATATTTTCTTTGATTTTTTTTTCGTATTCGGATGTTTTGGAAATTATGATTTCAGCCGTTTTATCAATGTCTTCAAGCAATACGCCGATTCGGTTTATAACCGTAGAAGTAGAGATTTTTTTATCGAATTCCATCATAAACAAACTAACGTTTTCGATTTTTTTTCCGAACATATTTTCGCACGCCCAGAAATAAATCGACAACTGATCGTCGGAGTCGACGTCGTCCTGAGTTCTATCAGTCGGTTCGGTTTTATAATCGAGTATCTCGAAAAAATTATTTCCGGCGTCGTCTATTCTATCGATATATCCGTTCATATTGACGTTTTTTCCGATAGGCAGTTCAAAATAAGATTCCGTAAAATATGCCGGTTTGAATTCTTTGTCTTTGACAAATGAATTATAATACTTTTCAATCATCTTTTTTCCGTTTTCATAATACCTGTTTTTTTCTTCCTCGTTTGAATATCCTTCTTTGAATTTGTCGAATTCCACCTCGAATATTTTCAAAAGATATTCCTTTGTTCTCGGCGTTTTATCAAATTTATCATAATATTTTTCAAGCGTTTCGTGAACCGAATGGCCCAAATCGAAAAAGGGCTGCGGTTTGGATGGAATTTTATCGAGATAACGGAGTTTCCAACTGTATTGACAATGTTTGAAACCCGAGTATTTCGAATAGCTGAGTTTCAGGCGTTTTGAATAATCGTTATAGTTTTCTCCGCATCTGTCATACGGTTTGATTTTCCAGTATTCGCATTTTCCGTTTAAATAAAAATCGCAGTATGGACAGCCGCCTGAAGCTTTCGCAAGTTCAAGATTTTCCGAACATTGGTCGAAATGAATTTTCTTGCCCCTGAAAATATAATTGTCCGAAAGTTTTATCACTGATTTAGCAGGATCCGCGCTGTTTTCCATTACCGAAATATTATATAAATCTTCTTTTATTCTGCGTTCGTATTCCATTATGTTTTTCTGTTCGGGAATTATCTCTATCGATTCTCCCGAATCAAGATAAAGCATCTGAAGCGTTATTTTTTTGTTATTAAACGCGGGGCTCTGAAGCGCCGCCAATGCCGCGCTCTGATTTCTTATGTCATTGATTAAAAAAGATTTGTTTGCAGGAATATTTCCCACTTTAAAAAAATATAGAATAACCTCCTTTTCAGTCGTATCTATTCTGTTTATTATGTTATAAAAATAATATTTGTCGTATCTTAAAATCAAAAATTCTTTAACCGATATGCCTTCGATTTTATCGGGTAAAAATTTTTCATAATATACGTCTATCATTTTCATTGCTTTTGAAAAAGCGGCGGCGTCGATATTCATATTTTTTATGTTTCCCCTTGTTTTCTCAAGGCAGTCGTATATCGTCTGTTTGCCCGCTTCGCTTTTTGATTTTATGTTCATATATGTCATTTTTTTATGAAAATCTATTATCGCGGGTTCTACCAGCGCAAAAAGTTTCAAATAAATATTGTCGTTTTGAACTCCCGTTTGCTCTGCGGAAATCGAATCGACGTTCGGCTGATCGGCGTTTTTTTTTAATCCCGTATGCCCGCCCGCCTGTTTGCCTCCATCGTCGGACTTATCGAGAAATCTGTATTTGTAAGCGAGCGGGCACTTTTCAATTAATTCAAAATGCTTTCTTGAGAGCTTGTAATCGTCGCGGGATATGTAATTATTCATTTTTATTTTTCCTTTTTAAAATAAATTCTAATACGCTTTTGTCCATCTTCAGAGCGGAAAGACTGCGGTTCAATATTTTTTCCGCGCCCTGTTTATCGCCGTTGTCTATACAAATTTTATACAGCAAGGAATAATGCGGAATTTCAAATCCTTCGGCGGGTTCGTTGTTGGATAATAGTTTTGCGGCAAGACTTTTCTTGTTTATCGAGGTCAAATATTTAGAATAAAAATATACGGATTTTAAAGTAAGATTATGACGCGGGGCAAGGTTTATCATTTTTATCAAATATTTTTCGCTTGATTCGGGTTCGGTTTTATATGAGACTATAAACCTGTTATACAAACAAAAAATATTTTCCGACTCGATTGATTTCAACTCTATCAACGCCCCGTAATATTTCTGAGAATTAATCATAGAATCGATTTTTTTTAGTTTCTTATGCGAGACAATATCTATTTCATCGGCGGCAGGAGTCATATTTTTCAAATGAAACTCAGACGAATCCGGATAATTCAATTTGCCGTAGATTTCAGATAAAAGCAGTCTCGCTTTATTAACGTATCCGGAATTGAGTTTGTCTGAATTTGATATTATCGTATTCAGATAAGCCGCGGATTTGTCGTATTTCTCGCTCATAAAAAAATCTACAGCTTTATAATATATCAAGATTTCGTTTTTTTTATCGCCTTGTAATTCAAGGGAGTCGAGCGTTTCAATCAAATCTCCGTATGCTCCCGAATTAAAATGCCTGCCTGTTATCAAATAAAAATCTGAAACCCGAATTTCTTTGGCGATTTCCTTATATTTTTTTATGTTTTCAAATTTTAACAGGTTAAAACATTCGGCTGCGTAATCCTTATATTTTTCGGATTCTATCTTGTTCTTGTTTTTTTTTAAAAATGAAACCGCTTCGTCGGTTTTTTCCGATAATATATATGATAACGACATTAGTCCTGCGGAAGCGTTGAATAATTCTACCGGTTCCCCGAATTTTCCGGATTCGTTTTGATTAGCCGGCGGCTCGGGAATTTTCGACAAATCAGAAACGCATAAAGAATAATTCCCGTTTACAAACCATAACAATCCGCTCAGCAAATTCAATTTTTTTATATTTTCCGAACCGTAAAATTTCTCGAAATATTCGTTTTTTTCCGACATAAATTTATTCGCGTTATTCATTCTGAACAAAACTGAAATCTTTTTGTATGAAAGGTATTCCGGTTCTATAAACTCGCTTTTCCCGATTTCATCTATAAACTTTAAACATTTGTCGTATTTTTTTGCTCCTATGTATATGTCGATTAATATTTTTTGAGCTGTGGTTTTCAGCGCCGTTTCAGGATACTGTTTGAAAAATTTGAGAATCTCGTTTTCCGCAGCTTCGAATTTTCCGATAAAATAATACGCCATTGAGACGGATAGTCTAAGTTCGGGATAAAAATTGAATTCCTCGTATTCTTTCAGGTTCTCAATGGAATTTATTGAATCCGCGAATTTCGATTGCTGTAAAAATATCAGAGATTGAAGATATTTTCTTAAAAATAATAGTTTTTCAGAATGAGTTTTTACCTTTTTGTTTAATTCGAAAACAGCCTCGTCATACCTATTCATATTGAACAAACTTAGAGCTTTTTTATAACTCAAATAAGGGTCTTCGTCGTTTTTAACTGCGCCGGCATTGTAATAATCAAAAGCGGTTTTGAACTTATTTTGAGCAAAATAAATTTCGCCGTAAATAAGATTCAGCGTTTTTTTTCTGTCGTCGGAATTATTTCTTGATTTCAATCCGTTTAATATTTCTACGGCTTTTAAATAATCGGTCTTTTTAAAACAAATCAAAGCCCTGTTGTAATCCAGATACCAATCGTCTGTTATGGAATTGTATTCCTTTTTAATTTTAACAAGAAGTTCTCCAAGCTCCTCGTATCTGTCAAAAGCGAGCAGTATCGCCGCTTTAAAAAAATGAGCGGACAATTCGTATTGCTTTTCCTGAGTTCCAGAATAAATAAGTTCGTCGATTTCTTTTTCAGCGGACAGATAATCTTTTTCATTGATATAGCATTCGGCGAGAAGCAGATTGATTTTGAATTTCAAATCCGGTTCAATATAGTTGTTTTTTTTGTAGGAATTTATTTCTTTGATGCAATCTCCGAATTTTTCATTCTCATAATAAACGAACGCTTGAACCATCGAACCCTGTTTTGCCGCGCCCTGTTCGACTCGGAAAAACAAAAAACTTGAAACAAACGCGAAGATAAACGTTAGTTTTCCAATTGCTTTTTTCATTGTAAAACGCTCTTTTTTTCCCTTTTTTCAATCCGAAAAATGCCGGGACTTATATTTTTTTAATTTACGTCGTATTTAATTTTTATGACGGTCGTTTCAATGTCTTCAACAGATTCTTCAAATTTCCATTCCCTGACTTTTTTTATCAAATAATCGTCAAGTTCGAATAAGCCGGAAGTTTTCATAATCTCAACATCTTTTACAAATCCCTCATTTGTAACTTGTAGTTTCAATTCTATTTGATATGTTTTTTCCTCGTCTAACCATTCGGGGCAATCCGGAAGAGGATAGCGAATTATTTTTCTTGATTTGTTTTCTTTTATTAAAATTGTCTTGCCGGACGGTTTATCAATTTTCGGATAGACCTTTTTTATTTCTATTTTTTTTTCTTCGATAACAGGTTTGGTTTCGGATTCCTGTCCGGTTATTCCCCGATTAGTTTGAATTTGAGTTTTCTTCTTTTCATCCGGTTTGCGTTCGGCCTGTCTGGTTCGCGGACAGAATAATAGCAGAAATATTAATAACAGGCATATTACAATTAATATAGTTATGATTAAATTTTTTGTTTTATGCTCCATCTAATAGAACCGGCGTTAATTTATATTTAAAATCCGTTTAATCATATCGCTTAATTCTTTCATCTTTATAGGTTTGGAAATATACGAATCCGCCCCTGCCGCATATATTTTTTCTATATCGGATAGTTTGTTTAAACCGGTTAAGGCGATTATCGGAATAGTTTTTGTCGCCCCGTAATTCTTAAAATATTTTATCGTGTCAAACCCGTCCATTTCAGGCATTATCATATCGAGCAGTATCAAGTCGGGTTTGAATTCGACGGCTTTTGTTCCCGCTTCGATTCCGTTTTTAGCGGTTTCTATCTTATATCCCATAGCTGACAGATTTATTGACAGCGTTTCCAGTATATCCGATTCGTCGTCGACGCATAATATTCTTTTTTTATTCAAATCGTCGCCCATATTTTTCATCAGCATATTATTTTTTCTAACGAATTCTTCAAGATCAATTAGCCGGATTTTATATTGTCCGCCAACAGTCTGAAACGCTTTGAGCTCATGCTGTTGTATCCAGTTTCTTATTGTCCTCGCTGACACAAAACATTTTTTCGCCGCATCGTGAGATGATATGACGACGTCTTCTTTATTTAATTCGTTTTCTTTTCCGCTATTTTTCATACAAACCCCTTTTTTCTTTTATTTCCTTTTTTTCCAAACTATTTTATTACATATTTAATAATTTGTCAATATATTTTTATTAAATAATTGAACAAAATATCTTAAATTGAAAAACAATAAACTTGACAATCAATGAAAATTTAGCAACATTTGATACTACAATACAATCTTAAAAATAAATTTCTTGTATTTACGGCGAGAATATTT
>DAINAU010000137.1:0-11263 GCA_036733285.1 bacterium | reverse complement strand
CTTTGAAAAAATTTCTTGATTGTTTTTACAATGAAAACTTTGGACTATTGAGTAAGTAGTATAAATATTATTTTCATTTAAAATTTTTTTAATATTTTGGAGAGTATCGTTTTTAACAATATGCCAATTATACAATAATTCAAAATCTTTTATTGTGGAAGAATCTTCGATTACAGTATTATCAATCCTTTTTTTCCATTCGTTATAATCATCATCTTTCATATTGTATGGTTTTTTGAAAAAATCAGGATCTTTATTAAACATATATTTTCCGAATGATTGCAATATTCTATAACTAATATGACTTGGTTTTTTTCTAAAGAATCTATAATTAGTCAAAGTATCTTTTAAATAATCTTCGTCTAATTTAAGATATTTAATCCATAAATTTACCCATTCATCAGGGTTAACATTAAATCGTTCATATTCCTTGAATGTTTCGGCAAACATTTCTGAATGTATTTGCTCAATAAAATTATTGTATTGAACTTCATAAAACGATTGAAAGAAATGATTGATTTTGTGATCTAAAGTATATAAAGAGTCTATATCAAAATATATAAGTAAATAACCGATATTTCTTGATAAATGAAGCGATTTTACCGAATTATTCAATAATAATTCGGTATCGGAATGAATTATAATTGTCATTTTATTTTTAGGTATTATAAGATTATGATTTTTTACAAAGTAATCAATTCTATTATTGCACATATCAAAAAGTTTTTTAGCTTCTTCTTTATAATATGAAGGATAATAATATAATGATATATATTCGTTTGAAAAATTATACGAAGTCAATTCTTTTACAGGAGTTGTAAAAACTTGATTTATAAAAATTTCTTTGCCTTTATAATTTTTCCAAAGGCCATCGATTTTTAATGTATTAAATGTAATTTCACTTTTCTTAAAATAATATACTGCAGAATCAATATTATGATTTTTAAAATAAATTAATCCTAAAAAATTATTTAAAGTTTCTTCCGGATAAAAAGTATCATTTTTAAGACTTAAACCTTGAAGTATATGGTCGATTAAAATATTATTATTTTTAAATTGAAAAAAATCTTTAAAAATATTCGAAAAATGATGAATTGATGGACAATTATATTTTATTGACAATTCTTTAGATAATCGCTCGGCTTCAGAAAAATTATTATCAATCAATAAATCGCATAATTTTTCTTTTGAATCATTAGTAGGGGGATTAATATTATTAGAATATAACGCGGTAAAATATAAATTGTAAATGATAACAAAGTTTAAAAATATAAAAATTATTTTCATAGGAATTTTCCTTTAAAAATATATTTGATAAAAAGCAGGTATAAATATTTTGCATGATTGCTAATTGAAATGTTAAAAATTTAATTAAGTTATTAATATATATATACCTGCTTGAATACCCCTCAAAAAAAAATTGAAATCTTTTTTGGGATTTTAGAAATTTTTCATAAAATACATATATTTTTGAAAAATTTCCTACCACCAGAAAAATTTTATTGATGAATTTTATTAATAAATAAATTCGCCTAAACTTTTGGCTGTCCGTCAGAATTATCATCTGACGAGTAAGGTCCATACTCAGAACATCCCCTTGCCATATACGGATCTTTTGGATCATTAGACCTGTTTGATTTTCCTCTTCCAAACGGCAGATTAATCAGTCCTCCTTTTTTTAAACCTCCGGCATTAGAACCTTTTGAATGATTTCCTTTTTTCACAAAAAAACCTCCTTAAAAAATACTTTATTACAACTCTATCTTTTTTTCGATAGATCAGTTTATAAGTTGAAATATTTATTAGCTTGAAAACAAATCAGGTTCTTTTTTTTGTGAATATTCGGAACAAATTAATTTTTGATTATCAGAATCATTTATTATTTGGAATAAAATTTCGGAATCGGAAACAGGGTTTAACCAATCGGAAATATATTTATCCTGAATTATAACCGGCATTCTGCAGTGAATATCGGCGATAATATTATTTGCCGGAGCGGTTATTATTGAGCATTCGGGGCTATTTTGATTTTTATAATTTAATCTGTAGATTCCGGCAAATCCAAAAATGTCCGAATCTGAAATGTTGAAAAAATAGGGTTTTTTAAAAGGTTTTGATTTGCCGGCAATCTCGATTTTTTTCCATTCGTAGAATCCTGAAGCCGGTATAAGACAGCGTAAGTTTTTTGATAAACCCGTCGGCCTGTTATCTGAACGCAAGGTTTCCATCCTCGAATTAAACTGTATGATTTTAGTTTTTGGGAATGAAGCGTAATCCGTAAATCCCCACTTAGCTGTTTTCAATATCCTTTTATTGTCAACGCCGAATATTACCGGAATAGCCGAACCGGGAGCTATGTTTGTATTTGGCTGAAAATCCGAATCGTATTCAATCAAAAAATATTTTTGAACTATCCTTTTAACGGGAGCGTCTAAAGCAAATCGTCCGCACATATTAGTTTTTGGCGTAAAATAAAATCGTATCGATGATTCTTAAAATATTAGTATTATGATTTTTACTAAGCGTTCCGAATATTTTTAGTAAAAGGATAAACAAATAAATATTGTTTTTATTTATAATAAAATCAGCTGTTTCTTTTGGTTTTGCGCATCTCCCTAAAATCGGTTCGTTAGTCTTTAATTCGGTAATTGGAAAACAAAAATATAACATAGGCGAAGCTTTAATGACATTACTTTTTTTTTTAATACTAATTTCTATTAAAATTTCATATTGTTCTAATTTATGGATAAGAAGCGGATATTTTACCTGCGTAAAATAAAAAGGGATTCCAATAATTTTTTTTTCTCTTTGAGGACTTATTTCTATTGCTAATTCATTATTAGAATCAAGAAAATCAGTATTGTTAAGTTTTTCTAAAAATAATTTTACAGACTCTAAATCTTGAATTTTAATAATATTCCATTTGTAAAAATAAAAAATATATTCGGAAAGCTCATTAAATTTTTTTTTCTTGCCGTTTGCTCCTTTAAAAATTATATCATTAATATATTTTTTTTCTATTGATTCTTCGTCATAAGCAATATTATCATAACAAATTTGCCATTCGACATAACAAGAAGAAGAAAAAGGTTCGGTTTTAGTTGATAGCGGAAATCCATATTGGTTATTCAATCTTTTTTGTTTAATCGAAAATTCGTCAGTTTTTTTTGTTAAAGGTATTTCAATAGAAATTTCTTTAATACCTTCGTCAATTCTTATCTGCATAATGTTAATATCTCAACTAATTTTAAAAATATCATTGCGATTTTTTTACAAAACAATAATGTAAATGTCAAACATACGAATTTTAAATGTTCAGTTTTGAATAATAAACTTACTATATTATAAACTTTTATCATTGTCAATGTTTAATCAATTCTATTAAATATAAAGTTTTAAGGTCGAATTCGGGAGATTAAAATTTAATTTTATAATTCATTGTTAAAACAATAATGTTCGTTTGTATCTGACCGGACTGAATTTTTACAACTTTTTAAAAGCGAGCCCTGCGGAGATTTATATTAGAAAAATACTGAAAAAATCTTGCTTTATTTATAAGAATGAAGTAAAATCATAAAGAAAATTATTGACGGATTTTGAAAAGCGCCTGATGCGTTGAAAAATGCTGATTCCAAGCTCTTTTTCAAATCAACAAGATTTAACAAAGCGGTTATAATTATAAAAAATAACAATTAAAAAATAAAACAAGGTGATAATTAAATGGTAAACGGTAAGCAACCGGATTCAGACGGCGGAAAAAACGACAAGGATGCGATGGACGGGAAAAATATTGAAAAGGGAACCCCGGGATTGGAAGAAGGGAAAGCGGGAGAGACAAAAGAAGGAAACCTTAACGCGTTGCAGGAAAACGAATTAAATCCGAACGTTAAAAATTCTTTTATAGAAGACGAATTAAAATATTCTTATATTGATTATTCAATGAGCGTGATAATTGGCAGAGCTTTGCCCGACGTCCGCGACGGATTAAAGCCGGTTCATAGGCGAATACTATACGCTATGAACGATATGGGCGTATCATATAACAAATCGTATAGAAAAAGCGCGAGAATTGTCGGAGAGGTTTTAGGAAAGTATCATCCGCACGGCGACAGCGCGGTTTACGACGCTATGGTAAGAATGGTTCAACCGTTTTCATTGAGATATCCGCTTGTTGACGGACAGGGAAACTTTGGTTCGGTTGACGGCGACAACGCGGCGGCTATGCGTTATACTGAAGCGCGAATGAAACGGATAACCGCGGAGCTTTTGGCGGATATTGATAAGGAAACCGTTGATTTCATTCCGAATTTCGACGAGTCTCTTGTAGAGCCAACGGTGTTGCCGGCGGCGCTGCCGAATTTGTTATTAAACGGCTCATCCGGAATAGCGGTAGGAATGGCGACCAATATTCCTCCGCATAATATAACCGAGGTATGCAATGCGATAATAAGCCAGATAGATAATCCTGATATTACGATAGCGGAATTAATAAAATTAATCTCGGGACCAGATTTTCCGACAGGCGGAATAATTTACGGCAGACGCGGAATAGTGGATATGTATGAAACCGGACGCGGGAAAATACTTGTTCGCGGAAAGACAAAGGTTGAAGAAAACAAGCATAACGCGAACAGACAATGCATAATAGTGAACGAGATACCGTATCAAGTGAACAAAACGAGTTTGATAAAACAGATAGCGGCTCTTGTGCACGAGGGAATTATAGAAGGAATTTCGGATTTGCGGGACGAGTCAGACAGGGACGGAATGCGAATAGTTATAGAATTAAAGCGCAATGAAAATCCGGAGATAATACTGAATCAATTATTCAAACATACGATGCTTCAGACTACGTTCGGGGTTATAATGCTTGCTATTGTTGAGAACAAACCGAAAATATTGAATTTGAAAGAATTGAATAATTGCTATATAGAACATAGAATCGAAGTAATAGTCAGAAGAACGAAATACGAATTGCGGAAAGCCGAAGAACGCGCGCATATACTTGAAGGATATAGAATAGCTCTGGCAAATCTTGACGAAGTGATAGAGACTATAAAAAAATCAAAAACTCCGGAGATAGCTAAAAACGGATTGATGACGAGATTTCTATTAAGCGAGATTCAAGCGCTTGCCGTATTGAAGATGCAGCTTCAGAGATTGACCGGACTGGAGATTGAGAAGATAGAGCAGGAATATAAAGAAGTTATCGAGCTTATAAAAAAGTTAAAAGAAATTTTAGCGAATAAACAGCTTGTTTTGAATATTATCAAAGAAGATTTGACGCGAATAATTTCCGAATACGGAGACGGGCGCAGAACTGAAATTACTGATAATCTCGGCGAATTTGATATTGAAGATTTGATAGCCGACGAAGAAATGGTTTTGACAATTACTCATAAGGGATATATCAAACGGACGGCGACGAGTATTTATAAAGCTCAGCATCGCGGCGGCAGAGGATTATACGGAATGGATACTAAAGACGACGATTTTGTTTCGCAGATGTTCGTTGCGTCGGCTCATAATTATATTTTATTTTTTACGAATTCAGGAAGGGTTCACTGGCTGAAAGTGTATCAGGTGCCCGAGGGCGAGAGAAGAAGCCGCGGGAAAGCTATTGTAAATCTTCTTGAACTCGACGAATCCGAAAAAATAACGGCGTATATTCCGGTGAAAATATTCGACGACAACAGTTATCTGATAATGCTAACAAAAAGCGGAATTATTAAAAAAACGCTGCTTTCAGCGTATAGTCATCCGCGAAAAGGCGGAATTCAGGCTATAACTCTGAAAGAAAACGATACGTTAATTAACGTAAAAGTCACGGACGGTCAGAGTCAAATAGTTATAGCCACTTCAAACGGTCAGGCTATAAGGTTTGACGAAAAACGAGTGAGAAGCGTGGGAAGAACCTCGATGGGAGTTACCGGAATCCGTTTGGATTTAAAGAACAAGGATTATGTAATTGGAATGGTCGTTGTAAGAGATAACGATACGATATTGACGGCTACGGAACACGGATTTGGAAAAAGAACCGATATAAACGAATACCGTTTAACAAATAGAGGCGGTAAAGGAATTATAAACATCAAGACGAGCGACAGAAATGGAAAAGTAGTTTCAATATTAAACGTTAAAGATACCGACGAACTTATGATAATGACTAAACAAGGAATGATTATCAGACAGAAAGTTAGCGAGTTGAGATGCATTGGCAGAAATACTCAAGGAGTGAGATTAATAAAACTTGAGGAAAACGACTTGCTCATAGATATCGCAACTGTGGCTGAAAGCGAAGAAGATATTATTGAAACCGATGGAAACGGCTTGATAGAAGGAACTGTTAATCCTGATTCGCCGAATAAGGATTCGTCGAATCAAAATTCGCCGAGTGAATTGCAATCGTCGGATTCCGTTGAAATTGAATCAAAAAAATAAAAACCTGCCGGCAGAAACCGGCGACAAAAAGTTTTTTAGATTCGAGTAATTAAATTTTATTAATATAATGATACGCATTATATAATTTTGAGGTGTAAAAATGACTTTAAAAAAAGATTCTAAAATTTGGATGAATGGTAAATTTATAAACGGCGACGAGGCGAAAATTCATGTTTTGTCGCACGTTGTTCATTACGGTTCAAGCGTTTTTGAAGGTATGAGATGTTATAAAAACAGCAAAGGAATTGCCTGTTTCAGAATATACGATCATATGGAAAGAATGATTAATTCTGGAAAAATATACCGTATGGAAATTCCATATACGGCTGAAGAACTTGTAAAAGCGACTCTTGAAACGATAAAAATTAATAAAATCGAGGGATGTTACGTAAGACCGATTTCATTCCGGGGATACGGAGAAATGGGCGTAAATCCTTTTAAATGCCCTGTAGAAACCGCTATCGCCGTTTGGGAATGGGGAAAATATTTAGGCGACGAGGGAATGGAGCAGGGAATAGACGTATGCGTATCGTCGTGGAACAGATTGGCGGCCAATACGATGCCATCGGCGGCAAAAGCCGGTTCTAATTATATGAACAGCCAGCTTATAAAAATGGAAGCTTTGTTAAACGGATATTCCGAAGGAATAGCGCTTGATACAAACGGTTACGTTTCAGAAGGAAGCGGAGAAAACGTTTTTGTAGTTTATAAAGGAAAACTGTATACTCCTTCGATGTGTAATTCCGTATTGCAGGGCATAACGAGAGATTCGGTTATTACGCTTGCGAAAGAAAACGGATTGGAAGTTGAGATACAATCGCTCTCAAGAGAACTTTTATATATATGCGACGAATTATTTTTAACCGGAAGCGCGGCGGAGGTTACGCCGGTTCGTTCAGTTGATAAAATAAAGGTTGGAGCCGGAAAGCGCGGACCTATAACTAAAATGCTTCAGGAAAAATTCTTCGATATAGTAGAAGCGAGAGTAGAAGATAAACATAATTGGCTGACATACGTTAAATAAAAATCAGTCCCGCCAAACCAGAGATAAAATGAACTTTGATTTGGCGGGGCAGACTTAAAGATTGAAATCAAATTATACGTTTTGAAAAACGTCGCCGCATCCGAAAAATGCCCGTTTCTTCTTTTTGAAGGAAATCGAATTTTCAATGGGAAATATTGTCGCTAATCAAGGATAATTATTGAAAAACCGTTGGAATTATTTATCAGTTAAAACCGGTTAATCATATTTGGCGAATAAATAGCAACAAAGATTTTTAAATTATAGGGGAGGGCGTAAATAAGATGAAATTAATTAAAAGAATTTTAATTATGATAACCGCTTCGGCTATGCTAATATCTTGCGGTTCAAAAAAATCGGATACGGTAAATAAATCAGAAAGCAAAGAAGTAAAAGAGGCGGAAGAAAACGCGGCTGAATCCGCGGAAAAATGGCTTGAGCTTTTGGACGAAAAAAAATACGTTGAAAGCTGGGGCGAAGCCGCAGAAATATTTAAGAAAGCCGCGCCTGAAGAAAACTGGATAAAAATGCTGAACGCTTTCAGAGACCCGCTTGGAAAATTAGAGACCCGCGAATTGAAAAAGACAAGATATTCAAAAACAATGCCCGGCGCGCCGGACGGCGATTATATGGAATTAAAATATCTTTCATCTTTTGAAAATAAAAAAGAAGGAATAGAAACGGTAATTTTAATGAAAGACAAAAATGACAAACCGGAAAAATGGCGGGTATCGGGATATTTTATAAAATAAATAATGAAGATTTCGGATTTGATAGACAGTTATGATATTATAGTAATAGGCGCAGGACATGCTGGATGCGAAGCGGCGTTCGCTTCTGCAAAAATGGGAATGAAAACCGCGCTGATTACAATGAGCGCCGACGCTATTGCGCAAATGTCCTGCAATCCGGCCATCGGCGGCATAGCAAAAGGGCAGATGGTTTGCGAGATAGACGCGCTCGGCGGTTTGATGGGAAAAATAATTGACAAAACCGGAATTCATTTTAAGGTTTTAAATAAGAAAAAAGGCGCCGCAGTATTTTCTCCGAGAGCTCAAGCGGATAAAAAATTATATCATATTGAAATGAAATACAGGCTTGAAAACGTCCGCAATTTATTTATCATACAGGATACGGCCGAAGAATTATTAGTAAAAAACAATAAGATATGCGGAATCTCGACTCAACGCAAATCTGTTTATAAATGCCGCTGCGTTATTATAACTGCCGGCACTTTTTTAAACGGGAAAATTCATATCGGCAGAGAAAATTTTGCCGCGGGCAGATACGGAGAATTCGCGTCTTTCGGATTATCGGAAAGTTTAATTAACTGCGGACTTGAACTCGGACGTTTGAAAACCGGAACGCCGGTAAGAATTAATTCAAAGAGCATAGATTATTCCAAAACAGAAATTCAGGAACCCGACGCTAATCCGGTTCCGTTTTCGTATTCTACGGAAAAAATCCTTAACGTTCAAATACCCTGTCATATCACATATACTAATCTTAACACCCACAAAATTATCGCGAAAAATATAAAGTATTCGCCGATGTATGGCGAGATAAAAAATATAACCGGAACCGGCGTTAGATATTGTCCGTCGATAGAGGATAAAATATTGAAATTTTCAGATAAGGAAAGGCATCAGCTTTTTCTTGAAAAAGAGGGATACTCGACAAACGAAGTATATGTAAACGGATTATCGACAAGTCTTCCGGAAAAAGTTCAATATGAAATTTTGCATAGCATAGCCGGTCTTGAGAACGCTGAAATTATCAGATGCGCATACGCAATAGAATATGATTTCATTTTTCCGACGCAATTAAAACATACGTATGAAACCAAGAAAATATCGGGATTGTTCTTAGCGGGACAGGTTAACGGAACCACAGGATACGAAGAAGCCGCCGCTCAGGGATTGCTCGCCGGAATCAACGCGGCTTTAAAATTAAAAAATAAGAGCCGTCTTATAATACCGCGGGACGCCGGATATATCGGAGTGTTAGCCGACGATTTGGTTTCTAAAGGCGTCGACGAACCTTACCGTATGTTCACTTCGCGCGCCGAATACAGATTATTATTGAGGATGGACAACGCGGATAGAAGATTGAGCGAAACCGCTTATAGAATAGGAATGATAGAAAAAGAAACATACGAAAGAACGCTTGAAAAATACAAAATAATAGAAAAACATATAACGTCTTTGTCGGATATAAAAATTTCGCCTGAAATTTTCGCAAAATCTAAAACCGCAAATAATGATAAAATCATTTTGAAAAAAACCGAGTCTTTAAAAGAATTAATAAAACGGCCGGAAATCGAAATTGATTTTATCTATGAACAGTTTCCCGAATTAAAAAAATTGCCGGAACGAACGGTTGAAACAATGATATATGATGTGAAATACAAAGGATATATAGATAAACAATTAAAAGACGTTAATAAAATCAAAAAAATGGAACGGATGAAACTTCCGGAAAATATCGATTATCATACCATAAAAGCCATATCTTTTGAATCTGCGGAAAAATTAAATAAAATCAAACCGATTAATCTTGGACAAGCGTCGAGAATAACCGGAGTAAGACAATCGGACGTCGCGGTGTTGGCCGTATATTTTAAAACCAAAAAGTAACGGGGTGAAATTTTATGTTCAAAATTACTAAGAAACTACGATTAGCCGAGAATATAATTCAGATTGATATTCAAGCTCCCGATATTGCAAAAAAAAGGAAACCGGGTCAGTTTTTGTTAATAATTCCATCGGAAAACAGCGAGCGCGTTCCGTTCACTATTATGGATTCCGATATTGAAAAAGGAACCGTGTCCGTTATTATTCAGGTTGTAGGAACTGCGACTCATCGGATAGATAAAATGAACGAGGGCGAATATTTATACGGCGTTGTCGGACCGCTCGGAAAACCTACGGAAATTAAAAAAACCGGAACCGTGGTCTGCATAGGAGGCGGAGTGGGAATCGCGGTAGTATATCCAATTGCAAAAGCGATGAAAGAAGTCGGCAACAAGGTTATTTCGATAATAGGAGGCAGAAATAAAAGTCTTATACTGCTTGAAAAAGAAATGACTGAAATATCGGACGAGATATATTTCACAACAGACGACGGGAGTTATGGTATAAAAGGATTTGTAACAGGTAAACTTAAAGAGCTTATGGATGCGATAAAAATCGACGAAGTCGCTGCGATAGGTCCGGCTATAATGATGAAGAATATAGCGGAATTGACAAAACAAAAAGGAATAAAAACAATAGTAAGTTTGAATTCCATCATGATTGACGGAACAGGGATGTGCGGAAGCTGCAGAGTTACGGTAGGAGGGGCGGCGAAATTCGTGTGCGTAGACGGACCTGAATTCGACGGTCATCTTGTCGATTGGGATAATTTAATGAAACGCCAGCGCGCTTTTGTAAAACATGAAAAATGTTCGCTCGACAGATATATTTCGGAAAACTGAAATAAATTCTATTCATCCAACACCTTCAATAGAAAATTGAAAAAATTGCGGAAAATCCCAACTTTTATCAATTTTTCAATTGTAAAAAAAAAGCGGCGTCTTCAAGGAATGCGAGAGCAATTTTTGGGCGAGCGACAAGAAAGCTCTTAATGGCTAACTGAGGAAAGTTCAGTATGAGAAGGCATGGGGCAACCACTCATTACCGAGTCTTGCGCCGATAATCGCGAGATTAGATGTGAAGCGTAGTTACGCATTCTTAAAATAATATTAGATAAATTTCAGACAACCCGAAGTCAGGGGAACGAATCTGATACCATATTGAAAAA
>DAINAU010000136.1:0-11340 GCA_036733285.1 bacterium | reverse complement strand
AATCATATGTTTTTAAGATTTTGAAAAATTGTCTGAAACAAGTATTCTATGCTGTTTGAACAATTTTTTAAAATCCGTATGCGGTTTTCGGGTTAAACAATTTTTTCTATTGCCGAATGAGGTCTTGGAATCACATAAGCGCTCAATACTTTCCCGAGTTTTTCAGCTGCCATTTTGGCTGAAGCCACTGCGGTTTTGACAGCGGCAACGTCTCCGCGGAAAATTGTCGACACCATAGCGGACCCGACTTTATACCATCCGGTCGAAATTACAGACGCAGATTTAAGACCTGCGTCAACCGCTTCTACAAGCTGAATAAAACCCTGAGTTTCTATTATTCCGAGAGCTTCGCCGGAGCCTTTATTTTTCAAAGGCGGATGAAGATCCAGTTTTTGATTTTTCAATTTTCCTATCGGCATTACCGCGTTCGTCAATAAATGAGGGGAGGGTATTATGTGAGAACAAAATATTTCTCCGATTTTTGAAGCGGTCTGAACAGCGGATTCCACTGCGGCGGTTACAGCCGCCACGTCGCCTCTGAAAAATACCGTGGTATAACCTCCTCCGATTGTCATCCAATTTGCAAGTTCCACTTTGGCGGATTTAATTCCATTATCCGCGGCTTCTATCATAGGAACCAAACCTTTAGTTTCAACCATTCCAAGCGCTGCTCCAAGCTCTCCGTTATCTATTGTTTTTTCTTTATTGTTTTTTATAAAATCATATATTTTTTCATTGGGAGAGGGTATTACGTTTGTGGTATGCAGGGTTCCGACTTCGTTAACGAATTGAGCCGCCGCGTCAACTGCGGCCCGGACAGCGCCGACTTCGCCTTCATAAATTATAGTATTAAAACTTCCGCTTATATTAACGTATGAAAAAAATTCCACTTCCGAAGTTTTAGGCATCTGATCCGTAGCTTTTAAAACTCCGGCAAATCCGCGACCCTCGACAAAACCAAGCGAATTTCCGCTCATAAAATTCCTCCAAACGATATATGCAACGACATAATTTTATTTACATATTTTAATAAGCCGTTGTATTTAAATATAACGTCAATGAACAAATATTTTTGTTCACTTTTCAAAGACGTTATATATAGAATCGCATATCTAAAATTTTTATCCTCTTTATTAACAGATTTTTATATCATATATCAAAAAAAAATACAATATAAAATATAATTTTTGCCGTGCGGCGGAGCGCAGTCAGAAATTGTTTCAGTAGATTTAATAAACTTTTCGTATGTTATTTGAAACATTGTGGAATCATAGAAAAGAAAAAAACTATAAATTAAAGTTAAAAAAATGGTAAAATTATTTCTGAAAAAATCAAAAACAAAAAAAACATGAGGAATCGTTAAGTTAAACAATATTTTTTCTCAAAATTAAATATAACCAATTAAGAGAAAAAACATTATTTTTTGGTTTTAACGAAAAAACAGAAAATGTTTTGTATTGATTATCTATATTGAAAACAAAGAGGTTAAATCATTGTTAAAAAATATACGGGGATTGGATGTGAATGAATGGGGTCGATACATATATCCGCATTTTTTCTCTTGACATAAAAAAATTTAAACGATTATTTTCAATAAAGCAATAATTCAATTTGACTATTCTTGATATAAATAATAAAATATCAAGCATAATATTTATTTTTAATAAATTTCAAAATGAAAGTATTCGCTTTTATAAAACAAAGCTCGGCTGCAAAGTTTATTATAACCGATATAGTCGAAGCGTTTAACAGAACCGGCGCGGAAATTTTATTTATAGATTTCGATTTATTCGTAAAACAAAATAAGAATATCCGTCTAAAAGAAAAATATGATAAAATCGCCGAAATGATAGTAAGAATCAAAGAATTTAATCCGGATATGATTATCTGTTACGGATTGGAAATTTTTACCTGTATTTTCGAGGATATGGATTCAAATCTTAAAATTTCTTTATTTGATTATTTTAAAATCAAGCCTGTGTGTTGTTTTTTATTTGATTTTGGCGAGCCGTTCAACGATAAATCCGAAGAAATAGTATGTCTTGAAAAATTCCAATCGCATAATGTAATATATTTTGTTTGGGACAAGGAAGCTATCCGGATTATGAATAAATGCGGAATAGTTAATGTTTTTTATTTTCCAATGGCTGTGAATGAAAAGTATTTTTTTGAGGACCATTCGATTCAAAGAAATAAAAGCATCTGTTTTATAGGAGGTCCCACAAAAGAGAGAATTCAAACTCTCGAATCAATTGTTCAATATTCTCCCGAAATATTCGGATACGGCAAAGAAGAATGGATTAAAAGCGTTCCATTGAAAGAATATTATAAATATCCGGTTTATACCCGGGAAGAGTTGCGAACGATTTATTCTCAATATTTATTTTCCATAAATATTACAAGACCGCACGGTTTTTCAAGTCTTAATATGCGGGTATATGAATCTATCATTTGCGGAGCGGTTATGATAACGGACGATAAAACCGACGTCTATGATTTGTTTGCTCCGGACGAAGAAATACTTGTTTATAAAAATATAAAGGAATTAAATAAAATAATATCGAATTATCTGAACGATAAAACTTCGCTTGATAAAATCAGAAACAATGGAATGAACAAAATTCTAAAATCTCATACTTACCTGAAACGAATATCATCAATATCGCATTATGCCTCCGCAATCATATTTGAAACAGAATTGTTCAACGCATTATTTGATTTTTATAACGATAAAAATTTTAAAGCTATTTTCGAGTCGATAAAAACGATTGATGAAAGCAGCATAAAAATAAACAAAATTTATTATTATCTTTTTAAAACGCTTGCTGAAAAAAACAAGATTGACAATAATGAAAAAACTATTGAAACTTACGTGAGAAAAGCCTACGCCATATCCCTGAAAAATAAAAAATTCAATAAGGCGATTGCATAAATGGAAAAAAAAATCACAATATTAACGTTATTTACGTTTATATTTTTACTGGCCTGTTGTTCGGCCAAAAAAGAAATTACAATTCCGGATTTACAGGAAAAAATTTTAACTCCGGAGCTTGCCGTAAAATTATTAAAACCGGCAGCCGTATATTTAAAAAGTCCGGTCAAATGCGCGTTCGAGCAAAACGGCAAATCAAATAATCTTTACGGCGATTTGGAATGGAGAAAAGATAAACTCAAATTAAAACTTTATTCCGCTATGAATTACGCAAGAATAGAAATCGAATGCGACAGTCAAAATATTAAAGCCGAAATCAACGGAAAAACCTGCGTTGAAGATTTAAATAAATTCGACAAACAAAAGATTCTTGAGTTTATCGAATTATTGATTGCGCGTCAAACCGACGTCTCCGAAAAAGATATAGAATTTATCGTTCAAGAGGATACAAAATCAGTTTTTAAAATTTGGAATAAAATAAATCTTGAAATCGATAAAAAATCCCAATTGATAAACTCCGTCTATTATGAAAATGTCGCTGTATTCTACGAAAATTTTTACAATTTTAAAAGTCTGAAAATTCCCTTGAAAATAAAAATAATAAGCGTCGACCCGGAAAATAGTTTTACGGCTGACATCAAATTCGCCAAAAACAAATTATATGCGAAGTAAAATTACGATGTTTTTTTTAACAGCGTTTTTTTTTAACGCGTTATATTCAAATATTATATCCGCCCAAAATCTATACGTTAGTTTATTCATCGCTAAAGATTACGAGATTAAATCTAAAATTTTCGAGTTAGAGCCGGATTTTGAACTTAATACTTTCTTATCTAAAATTAAAAACGAGATAGTTCAAAATATTTCCAACAACGACGAAAAAAAATTCGCTCTGGTTTCAGATTTTGAAATATTAAAAAATCTTTGCATGACAAACTTCGGCGATAAAGAAAAAATATTTTCCCGATACTTAAATTTTAAAAAAAAAATCACCGTCGAATTAAATTATTTATCAGGCGATTCAAAATCAATAAGATTATTCGCAAAAAACTCTTTTCTCAATTTAAAAAAAATGAATACTACGTTTAAAAAGAATTACAAATCATACGGTTTTGAATTAAAGGAATTAAAATTTTACTGCGAATATTTAAACGAACACATATTAAAATCAAAAACGGCGGTATCCGAACCCAGATTAAAATTTTTGTCTAATTATCTTATTTATTTGAATGAAAAAACATTGGCGGCATATTTGGACAGGGATTTAAAATCCATAATCAAGACAATCGACGAAACCGAAACTATTTTCGAATATATTGACAACAGGTTATCATTAAAAAACTTATGAAACTAAAAAATATTTTATTTTTAATGACGCTTATTCTGATAAGCTCGCAAACTTTTCTGGCAATATATTTGGGATACGATAAAATATTGAAAAATTACAGGGAAAACGAAATCGGAATACTAAAAAAAATCTCCGATAATTTTGTTTATAACATAATTAATTATCCGGAATTCGGAGCGACCGTCGAATTCTTCGCGAAAAACATAGAATTAAAAAGCAAAATAATACTCGAAAATAAAAATCAAATAAAATTCATAGCCGAACAATTCAAAAAAAACGCCGGCGTAGAAAGATTATTCATAACAAATTATTCAAATAAAATTCTCTATAAATCGCATAACGAGTTTAAATATGAAAAACTCGCGGCTAAAATTTTAAAGAATTCAATTATTCAAAATATACTTATTGAAGACGGCTCTGTTATGGGAATTTACGGATGTCCGGTTATCGATGGAAAAAATACAGTCGGTTCAGTCATCGCTTTAAAAAAAATATCCGATTCATTCATAGACAAATTTTCGGTTTTAAACAACGCGGATATTACTTTCGATTCGGAATCGACAAGTCTAGACGGCGACAACAGCGGCGACTTATTATCGGCTTCTGTCGCAGTATACAGAAAGATAACCGATTTAAACGGCATTCCAATAAGAATAGTATTCCGCAGGGACGTAAGTTCGTTAAAAATATTATCATATAAAACCAACAGAAATTTTATGATAATAAATATTCTAATCGGAACGATTCTATATTTTTCCGGATTCGCTTTTATTTACAGGTTAACAAGGAGCCTGAAAAACATTGAAAAAGCATCGGAAAACATATCTCGCGGACATTATGATTTGAACGTAAAAAAAAGCAGGATTGCCGAAATCAATAGAGTCATACAATCGATTAATTCTATGAGCGCCGAGTTGAAAAAAACTCAGGATTACATCATACGACAGGAAAAACTTTACCTTGCCGGAAAACTTGCGCAGGGGATTTCTCACGAATTAAATAATCCGCTGCTGGCGTCTCTCGGTTATACGCAAATGCTTTTAGAAAAGAACGAAACCGGCGACGCTGAAACCAAAAAGTATCTTCAGAATATTGAATCGAATATCATAAGAGCGCGAAAAATAGTGAAAAGCCTTCTAACGTATTCCCAAAAACAAAACGTCTGCAAAATGGAATTGAAATTAAAAAATATAATCGAAGAATGCATATTGCTCGTAAAATTCAATTTGAAAAAAAAAGAAATTATTATAGAAAACAATATTGATGAAAATTTAAAAATATTCACGGATAAAGAAATTTTCAAACAAATAATTATAAACCTTCTGCTCAATTCGGGCGACGCAATAAAAACTAATAAAGGATTAATAGAAATAAACGCAAGACTTGAAAAGAATAATATTGTCGTTGAAATAAAAGACAACGGCTCAGGAATGAGCGACAACGAGCTTGCAAACGCGTTCGAGCCTTTTTTTACTACCAAATACGATTCCGGAGGAACCGGACTCGGTCTTTTTTTATGCTATAATTATATAAAACAATTAGAAGGAGAAATAGAGATAAAAAATAACCTGCAGGAAAATGAAACCGATACATTCAAAACCGGATTAACGGTATTTTTAACGCAAAAACTTCAATAATTCGTCAAAGTCCAAGCGTTTCGTCAGATTACATTTTTACTTTAATAATTATTCCCTGAAGTTTATCTGTGGGCAAATCGTAAAACTGAATAAACGTGGGGGTTAATTTTTTGATTACAGAAAAAATTTTCCAGATAAAATTATGAGTGATAATATCTTCGATACAATAAAAAATGACCTTGCCATTAATGCCGGATTTAATTAGAAGTTTTTCAATATTCGCTATTTCCATATACCCGATTTTTATATCGAAATATTTTAAACCGTCCACGAAACAGCAGTATTCTTTAACATAAGAGCTTTCAATGCCGAACGCTTCATTTTTACGTTTTATTAAAACAAAAATATTATTCTCATAGATTATTCCGTTGTCGAACATTGTTTTTATGATGAAAGGCGGAATGGTTCGCCGGTCTCTTACAAAAAACAAAGCGGTCCCTTTTATTTTCGGATTAGAAGAATACATACTTTTAAATTTATCTATAAATTCTGTTAATACGGCGGGAGTAAGAAGACGATACAGTTTTTTTTGACCCGCAATATAAATTAAAATAACAACAGCCGGAAAGGACGCTATAATAATCGACCAGTATCCGCCATGGGGGATTTTATAAGAATTTGAAACTAAAAAAATAAAATTAATTATTGTCAATATTAAAGAAATAAACGCAATCAGAGTTTTTTTTCGCAAATAAAAAATCCAGGTCATCATAATACCGGTGATAAACATAGTTCCGGAAACCGCAAGACCGTATGCCGCGGCGAGATTGCTTGAAGATTTAAAGATTATCATAATGAGAATAACAAAAAACAAAGCAAACCAATTGATAGAGCTTATATATATTTGAGAGCGTAATTTTTCAGAAGTAAAACTTATTTTTAAAGGCGGCATAATACGGGTTGTAATTCCCTGATATACTACTGAAAACATGCCGCTAATCATAGCTTGCGAAGCGATTATTGTGGACACAATGCTTAAAAGCAAAAACGGGATATATAAAATTGAAGCGTGCTGATAAAACATACTGAATAGAATATTTTTACAATTTGGATTTTGAAGAAGAAACGAACCCTGACCGAGATAATTTAATATTAACGCGAAGAAAACTATATACCATGCGTAGAGTATCGGTTTGCGTCCAAGATGCCCCATATCCGCATAAAGAGCTTCGCCGCCTGTGGCGCAGAGTATAACCTCGGATAAAATAAAAAAACCGGTGATTTTGTTTTCAACTAAAAATCGAAAAGCGTAATATGGATTGATAGATTTTATAACAGACCATTCTTCTACGATACAGATTAATCCCATAAGCGCAAGAACAAAAAACCATACAACCATTATTGGCCCGAAAAATTTAGCGACTTTATCAGTTCCATGATTCTGAAAAGCGAACAAAACAACCGCAATTGCAGCGGCTATAAGTATGAGAAATTCCCGTTTAAAATTTTCAAGACCAGGAATAATTAAAAGTCCTTCCACGGCGCTTAATATGCTGATTGCCGGAGTTATAACGCCGTCGCCGATTAATAATGATATGCCGAGTATGGATAATACGGTTACAAAAGCGATTTGTCTTGAAGATTTCAGAAACGACGTCAATATTTCTTTTAAAACTATGGTGCCGCCTTCGCCTTGTTTTCCGAGTCCCATAGCAAGCCATGCGTATTCGACCATAACGAGTAAAAACAGCGTCCAGACAAGCAGAGATAAAATGCCGTAAATATTCATTGGCGTGGGTTTTATCAGCATAAAAATAACGGTAAGCGTATATATCGGACTTGTGCCAATATCCCCGAATACAAGTCCGAGCGATTTTATAATATCCTCGTAATTTTTTTTAATCGACATAAACCGGTTCCTTTTTTTTTAATATCAATTTTTTCACATCCATTTGGTTTTATCAAGAGTTCTGAACGATACGGCTTCAATCAAATGCTCGTCTTCGATATTTTCTTTTCCGCCCAAATCTGCGATGGTTCTGCTTAATTTTAATATTTTATCGTAAGACCTTGCAGATAAATTAAATTTTTCAATTGTTTCCACAAGAAGTTCGTTTTGACTCTCGGTCAGTCCGCAATACTTTTTTAATTGCTGTTTATTCATATAACCGTTGCAGTATATTCCTGAATTTTTAAATCTTTCATTCTGAATATTTCTCGCGGTTTGAACCCTTTTTTTTATGACTCCCGACGATTCGGATTTTGATTTTTTTTTATTTTCCAATAATTCTCTTTTATTTACCGGAAGCGCTTCTATATGAATATCTATTCTGTCTATGAGGGGTCCTGACAATTTTGATAAATATTTTTCTATGGTAAAATGACTGCACGAACAATTTTTTTCAGGATGATTAAGATAACCGCACGGACAGGGATTCATAGCCGCTACAAGAATAAATTTTGAAGGATAAATATAAACGGCTTTTATGCGGCTGACTGTTACGACTCCGTCTTCAAGCGGTTGTCTTAAAGCTTCTAAACAATTCCTTTTAAATTCCGGAAATTCGTCTAAAAATAAAACTCCGTTATGAGCCAAACTCACTTCTCCGGGTTTTGAATTCTGACCGCCTCCAATAAGCGAAACCGAACTTACCGTATGATGGGGACTGCGGAACGGACGTTGTTTTATTAATGACAATCCCGCAGGCGTCAGACCGGCTACCGAATGTATTTTAGTCGTTTCAAAAGCTTCTTCAAAAGTCATATCCGGAAGAATAGAAGGAAATGATTTCGCCATTAATGTTTTGCCGGTTCCGGGAGGACCGACCATTAAAATATTATGGCCGCCTGCCGCCGCAATTTCAAGCCCGCGTTTTGCAATGGATTGTCCTATTATTTCGGAAAAATCATATTGATAATTATGAGTCGCGATTTCGCTCAGATTTACTTTAAACGGTTCGATATTCAATTTTCCGTTTAAAAACTGAAATGTCTGATAAAGCGATTTAACCGGTATTACTTTTATTCCTTCGATTATTCCGGCTTCAAATTTATTTTCTTCGGGAACAATCGCGTATTCAAATTTGTTTTCAAGGGCGCTTAAAGTAAGAGGCATTACTCCGGAAACCGGTTTGATTTCTCCAGATAACGATAGTTCTCCGATAAAATAGTATTTTTCTAAGTTTTGGTTTTCAACGAATTCAGCCGAAGCAAGCAATGCAATAGCGCTTCCCAAATCAAAAGAAGAACCTTCTTTTTTTAATGAAGCCGGAGCAAGATTAAGAGTTATTTTAGCTTCCGGAAAAGGCAGCTGGCTGTTTAAAATAGAAGCCCTGATTCTATCTTTGCTTTCTTTAACCGAAGTGTCGGCAACTCCGATAATATTGAAATACGGAAGCCCTTTTGATACGTCGGCTTCAATAGTAATTATTAAGCCGTTTATGCCTTCAATTAAACCGCTGAAAGTTTTGGACAACAAAATCACTTGCTCCTAAGCCCGATAAACGTGAAAAGCGATTAACCTTATCAAAAATATTTTTACTAAAAAAACAAGAATATTTTTTATAAGACTAAGCCGAATTCCATCGGGATTTGATAAGACGCCAAATCTGTTACGCATAAAAAATATTTTCTTTCATATTATTTTTTTTCTATCAGCGAATACATATCATCGACGTATTTTTTATATTTTGAAAGCTCTTGTCTAAGTTTGATGTTCTCTTTTTTTAATGAATCCATATCTTTAGAATGGATTGAGAAATTTTCCTGAGCCGCAGATTCGCTTTCGATTTTTGAATATAATCCGTCGATAAAATTTTTATACTCGGCGTTTTTAAGTTTTAACTCTTGAACTTCTTTTTCAAGTTCAGTTATTTTTGCTTCTAACATAGCGGTTTTATCTACGCCGCCGCAACCGAAAAATAAAACCGTAAACATCAAAACGCTAAATAATAAAATAATTTTTCTCATATCGCGCTCCCTTTTTAAAAAAGTTTAAAACCTAAAAAAAAATAAGAGCAAAGCAACGTCAAAGAAACTGAAATTATTTTTGTTCTGTTTCTTCAGGTTCCCAGTTGCCTATATCCTTGTTTTCGTCTTCTCCGCCCGGTTCTCCGTCCGCGCCATAAGACATTATATCAAAAGAATGAGCGTTTTGAATTCCGGGATAAATATAAATATAATCGTTTCCCCACGGGTCTTTGGGAACTTTTTTCGCTTCGAGATATCCGCCAGCCGGATAATTTTGAGGAATTTTTCCCGCAGCCGGTTTTAGAACAAGCGATTGAAGCCCTTGCTCTGTCGACGGAAAATAACCGTTGTCGTTATTATACATTTTAAGGGCAGTCTCAAATTTTTGAATCGTAGTTTTAGCCGCAAGTTGTCTTGCCTGACCTGTTTTTCCGGTCAGATTCAAAGAGACAATGGAAATCAAAATTCCTATAATGGCAACGACAATAAGAATTTCAATTAAAGTAAAACCTCTTGCAGATTTGAAATTGTCAAAATATTTTTTTTTCATTGTATTGTCAGCCTTTTAAAATTTTTACGAATACTTTTCTCGAACGAGGTCCGTCAAATTCGCAAAAATAAATTCCCTGCCATGTTCCAAGCAGAAGCCTGCCGGATTCGACGATTATATTTTCGCTTGCTCCGAATAAACTTGATTTTAAATGAGCGGCGGAGTTCCCTTCCGAATGTCTGTAATTATCGTTAAAAGGAATTATTTTATTTATTTCTTTGATTATATCGCTTTGAACGTCAGAGTCGGCGTTTTCATTGATTGTTATTGCGGCGGTCGTGTGCGGAGTAAATACCAAACAAATTCCGGAATCGATTCCGGATTTAGATATTGTCTCGTTTATTTTACGGGTAATATCAATTAATTCTACGGAACTATTTGTTTTAACATTGATTTCGTAAAGCATTTTTTTTCCTTATATAATTAAAAACAATATTAAAATATTCCAAGCTTGATGTCAATTTGTTTTTGTGAATTTTTTGAAAAAAAAATATTGATTCGTCTAATATACGTAATTAGCGTCCGTCTGAAAATGCAACATTTAAAAATTTCATAATAATGCTTCACCTAATTTTTCCGGGTTTTTTGATGGATTTATACTAAAACACAAAATTAAATACAAAAAAATTATTTAATTGAAGTTTTTTTTATTATTGGGAACACTTTAAAAAAGTTTTAAAAATCAAGCGGCTTTTAGAAAAGGTTTATTTTCTAAAAGTTGATTATCTCTCCAAGTCCAAAATTTATTGGAATTATGATTAAACCAACCTATCATTAATTTCCACAAACCGTTAGCATTATTCAACAACAAGCAAGGGGCGCAGAAACAGAAAGCGGAAATTTTTTACAACTATCCAAATTAAAAGTTCTGATATTTCACTATTTGAATGTTAATTTCATTAAGTTTATCACTGCTGTCCAAAAAAAATTTACAAATCCCAAGGCAACTCTAACTGTTCAAAAT